>CAJWIA010000081.1 GCA_913040765.1 uncultured Anaerolineales bacterium
TATGACGGCAAGTCCACCAAGGACCGGTATGAATATTGACTGACTAAACAGTCCCGATTCTGATTGAGTTGCCTCCGTTTCCTTAGGGTCATTGCTTTCATCGACTAGGCTTGTTCCAGAGGTAGCTTCCTTACTCTCGCCGTCTCCTTCCAACGCATTCTGCAATTGGGCTATACGCAATTGCTCAGCTCCAAGAGCATTGCCACGAGCCAATTCAATATACCTAAATGACTCTTCTCCAAGCCAATCAACCCGCTGATTAGCTTTATCAATATCAGTCGTCAACACATATGAATCAGCACTCATCTGAACCCACTCAGACATGAAATGTGGATGCAATCTCTCTGGATCTGCGTCTTCCCATACCACTGGAAACAACCACCAACCAAATACCAACCAGCCAGTTAATATTCCCGATACAAATATCACTCCAGCAGTAGTAGATATGTTGTTGCCAGCAAACTTGAGCAACTGTTGCAAATACTTGCTATTACGAATATTATTTACCATAGTTACAGGATGTTTTTATCCACACCAACATATATGTACAAACTTATTTATACAATTGAGGGTAAATAGATGCAACTTCAATGCCAAGCCCTATTACTCTAACTACTACCAAATATAGCGTCTACGATCGCATCTTCAGACCCTTCAGCACTAGAATCATTAGTAGTAGTGGAATTGATGTCTTCCTTACTCCACTCTTTTTCACATTTTTCACATTTAACTAGAGATTTGCCTTTTTCAAATAAAATACCTCGACACACAGGACACATCTCTGTCACTGGTCGCACCCACGATGTCCACTCACATTCAGGATAACTTACACATCCGTAAAATACCCTACCCTTCCTTGTTCCTTTTTGCACCAAGTCATTACTACAATCTGGACAATCCACTCCAATTTTTCGTAGTATTTGCTCAGTATGTCTACATTCTGGAAATCCGGAGCAACCTATAAACTTCCCAAATCTACCATTCCTAATCAACAGTTCTTCACCACACTTGGGACAATTTCTTCCAGCCAACTCTGGAGTTTTATCAATAGTTGGCATATCTTGATGGGCCCGCTCAAGATCCTTTTCAAATGGCACCCAAAATTCACTTAAGACTGGGACCCTATTACTTTCTCCCTGTGCTATATAATCCAGTTTACCCTCCATCGACGCAGTAAATTCAACATCTAAAACATCAGAGAAGAATTCTACTAACAGATCATTGACAGTAATTCCGATGTCGGTCGGGCTAAGTCGACGCTTGTCCTTTATGACATAGCCTCGCTTAACTATAGTACTCAAAGTCGGAGCGTAAGTAGAAGGCCTTCCAATCCCATGCTCCTCCAATGCCTTCACAAGTGTAGCCTCAGTAAACAGAGCTGGTGGCTTAGTAAATTTTTGTTCTGGTATCAGGTCATGGAGAAACAATTTTTCGTCGTCAACTAATGCAGGTATTTCTTGCACTTCAATTTCGGACTTACTTTTGTCAGTAGATGGCTCATATATTTTCAGAAATCCATCAAATCTAACTTTGTCTCCAGTAGCCCGAAAGTCATATACACCGTTTTCTCCAGTCGCCAAAATATCAACACGCAATGTATCAAAAATCGCCTGAGACATCTGGCTACTCAAGAATCTAACCCATATCAATCTATATAATTTATATTGATCAGTAGATAGATTGTCTTTTACGGACTCGGGGGTACGAAATATAGAAGTGGGTCTTATTGCTTCATGTGCCTCTTGAGAAGATTTGCCTTTACTATATCTTGGCGGACTATCTGGCAAGTATTCCTCTCCATAATTTTCACCAATAAATTTACGCGCCTGCTGCTGAGATTGAGGTGACACTTGTACACTATCCGTCCTCATATACGTAATAAGACCACCATCATCCATACCTTCCTCGCCCTGATACAACTGCTGAGCGATAGCCATGGTTTTTCCAACAGGGAAATTAAGCTTTCTTGAAGCTTCCTGTTGCATTGTACTAGTACGAAATGGAGCATAGGGCTTACGATGACGTTCTCCTCTCCGAACAGTTTGTACTTTCCAACGAGATTTTTCTAAATCGGACAAAATCGGCTTAACTTGTGACTCATTGGCGATATGAAAATCTTTATCAATACCTACAGTATCGCCATCAACCTTACGCAAACTTGCTTCGAAGTATTTTCCATCCGTTTTATTCAATTCCTTTAATAATTGAGCTTTAACTCCCCAATGCTCTTTAGCTACATGGGCATCAATAGCACGCTGCCGCTCAACTATAAGACGCACAGCTACCGATTGCACTCTACCAGCACTCAATCTTCCTGCCACTTTCTTCCACAAAAGCTGCGAAAGTGAAAACCCTACCAACCTATCCAGTATCCTACGAGTTTCCTGAGCATTAACCAATTTCATGTTTATGCTTCTAGGTTGTTCGAAAGCTTTCTTTATAGCGCTCTTCGTAATCTCATGAAAAGTCACTCGCCGGAGCCTATCTTCTTCAACCTCTAGCACCTCAGCTAGATGCCAAGCAATGGCTTCACCTTCCCTATCAAGATCTGTAGCTAGATAAACCTCTGATGCTCGAGACGCAATCTTTTTTAACTCCTTAACTATTGGCCTTTTATCATTTGGAACTCTATACTCTGGCTCAAAATCATTGTCCGGATCAACTGCCATCCGGGATTTAAGTAGATCGCGCACATGTCCAACAGAAGGCTCCACCTTATATCCTTTACCAAGGATCCTTTCAATAGTCCTAGCCTTCGTGTTGGACTCTACTATAACAAATTTGCCCTTCTTCTTTTTTTTGTTACGAGCAGTTTTTCGAGGCTTAGATGGAGTTGGCACTGGCGGCTCAAGCCCTTCATGGGCCGGGGTATTGCCCATACGATAAAGTCCTGTACCACATTCGCCACATACTCCTTTAGTGCCTGGTTGTGCCTTCTTAGTATATGTAGCGACAGGGTTTTGTACAGTTCGCTTTACCTTACATTTAACGCAATAAGCTTCCATAAAATATTACTCAGTTAACTATAACAGTGACAATTTATTCTCATCATGTAGAGCATTAACAACCCGCTTAACATCTTCTGATCTGTCAGAAGCACACACCAATAGTACATCTGATGTGTCAATAATGATTAAGTTTTCAACGCCAATAGTAGCAACTAATTTGCTCGATTCCACCAAAGTGTTAGAAGTATCAATCGCATGATGCGTCCCACCCAACAATACATTTCCCAAATCATCCGAATCGGATGTATTTAATACTGACAACCAACTACCTACATCACTCCAACCAATACTGATTGGAATTACACACACATCCTCCGCATTCTCCATAATCGCGTAATCGATACTATCTTTTGGAATTGTTGGCCATGCTCTAGATAGGGTATCATCCTGCAAACCAGTACCTATTGATTCGACTAGTTCTTCAAGTACCACAAATGTCTCTGGTATTTGCTTCCTGAATTCTGACTGCACCGTTCTAGTACTCCAGACAAACATGCCAGAATTCCAAGAATGCTCTCCATCAGCTGACATTGTAACAGCAGCAATCTCATTTGGCTTCTCCTTAAACCTTTTAACATCATAAATGGCGGACGCAGTGGTAGTCCTTCTGGATCCCCCTCTCTGGATATATCCATAACCCGTAGATGGAAAACTAGGTTCAATCCCTAAAGTGACAATAGATCCAGTGCGAGCAACTTCACTTGCGTCCATTAAAACGTTTTGAAAACCAGAAACATCAGTTATCAAGTGGTCTGCTGTAAGACATGCTATTACTGCCTCACCTCCTGCTAAATACTCGGCATAAAAAGCACCCAACCCAATTACAGGAGCAGTACCGCGACCTTCTGGTTCGACCAAAAAGTTCGCTCTCGGAATACTAGGAGACTGCTCCATCAATTTCGAAACCATATCACCTGCAGTGATAACAATAATATTTTCTGGAGCCAATATTGGTTCAAGACGGTCAACAGCAAGCTGATAAAGAGTCCGTTCACCAGACAGATGCAACAGCTGTTTTGGGTGTTTTCGCCGCGACAATGGCCAAAGCCGAGTGCCCGACCCACCTGCCATTATAACTGCGTAAAATGGAATCTCCATTACATTTGCCTCTTATCTAAATAATAGCTTTTGGACAAAAGCTTGCAAGCTTACTCAATAAAATATCATCTAACTGAAGATGAAAACAGTACCACATAGGGACATCCTAATAACTACCGAAATCAGCCCGAAAGGATATCATAATAATTCAGAGGATGTCAACCACCTGCCAAACAAATGCTAGCTCTTACGCATTCCAGGCATCAAACGCACAGTCATTTTTCTTTCCATCAAATCAACACTCTTAATTACCGACTTAATTGCAGGCAAGAGTATTTCACCATCCTCCCCATTGATGGAATATACATCATTTGCTCCTGTTGGTAACACTTCTGATAAGTCACCAATATGTTCTCCATTTTCAGTAAATACCGAAAGTCCAATTAAATCAGTTACATAATATTCATTTGGTCTAAGGGGCTTCATTTGGTCAACAGATATGAACACCTTAGACCCGCGTAAAATATCTGCATTATTCCTATCATCACAACCAGTTAATTTCACCAGAAGACCGTTACGATGAACACGAAACGATTCTAATTCATAGGGCACTTGACGCATGCCTAGCAACACTTTGCTTGTTTGTCCATCCAAAAACTTGTCGGCCTTATTGATGATCTTAATCCATACTTCACCCTTCACGCCATGCGGCCGAGTTATGACTCCAACCAATAATAAATTAGGCCCAGAAGTGTCTTGCACTTCTGGGCCTACAATTGGTTTACCTTCAGTATTACGATTGGGAGATTCTTTCACTCGATATCCAATTCCACTCTCATACCATGTTCCGAACCTAAAACACGCAGAAGTGACCTAATTGAATTAACTGTCCGTCCTTTACGACCTATTATTCTACCCATATCCTCTTGAGCTACATTAACATTTACTGTAACTGTACCTTGTTCCTCACTAACATTTACTAGGATATGCTCGTGGTTCGAAACTAATGATTTAACAATATATTCTACGAATTCTTTTATTGGTTCCATTTATCCTAAATCCTAACAACAAACATTGTTAAAAAGTCTGGATTTATTTACTGTCCTACTATTGCTATTTTCCTTCATCTGGTTTTTCTGAATCAGATTCGTTGCTGCTATCTTTTGAGTCCTCTGCGGGCACTTCTTCATTGCTCGATGTTGCTTCTTGTGTTTGCTCGCTAGCATCCACCACATCTTCTGCCTCACCCTTGCCTTCCTCATCCTCCGCGAGAGACTCATCAGATTCAGCTTCGGGTTGTTCGGAGATATCATCGCTAGGATCCTCAGAGACTTCAACATTCTCCTCAGCAACCACATCTTCCTGTGCATCCTCCGACTCCGTTTCAGTCTGCTCTAATTTGTCTTCGCTGGACTCAGTAGAGTCTTGAGTGCTATCCTCTATGACATTATTATCATCTAACTCGGCATCATCACTTGACTTTTTATTGGACAATGATTTCTCCGGAGCAGCATGCCTCGTTTTCGTCGGACTCGGCCTAGCTTCTGCAGCATCGACAGATTCCTGAACAAGTTGTATAACATCCTCACCATTCTTCATCCGAGTAAATCTATCAAGGGTTCCAGTCCAACCAAAAATACGATTCACAGCATCCGAAGGCTGGGCCCCATTACCTAGCCAATAATAAGCACGCTCTTCATCGACTTTGGCGACTGATGGCTCTGTACGCGGATTATAATGTCCTATAATCTCCACAAACTTCCCATCACGTGCAGCTCTCTGGTCAGTAACCACAATTCTATATGTAGGCTGCTTTCTGCCACCCTGCCGACGCAATCTAATCCTTAACATCTTTTTTTCTCCTAGTTACATTAGCGGCGAAATTGTAACCTTACGCAGATTTTTAGTCAAGTAATGAACACTTAACATTATACATGCACTGTAAAATATACAATAACAATAAATTGCATCTTAATCATCGAAGCTATGTACTCTAATCTAAGTCTTGGATATCGACGGCGCCGTAAATCAGTAAAATTAGCAGCATGGATTTCACTATTATCAATGTTGGCAGCTAGCATCCTCACCGGATACCACTACATATTATTCAGCAATTATCATTACATCCTACCCGAAGGAGTATTACTAGCTGATGTAGCAGTAGAAAACTTACACCGGGACAAAGCTCTAGCAAAACTATACAGCATATACAATAGTCCTATAACCATATATTATGAAAACACAAGCTTTATATTAGATCCCACCCAAATTGAATTCCAGATCAAAGGGGACGCAATGCTTAAAGACCTTGATCTACCAAAACAAGCTTTGCGTTTCTGGTTTAATTTGCTCGGACAACAGCAAGCACCATATCCTCAAAATGTACCATTGCAAGCTGCCTACTCCAATTCCAAGCTACGTGAATTCCTACATGACGTTGCCATAAGATATGATCGTCCAGTGTATGCTCCAATGACTGACCTTAAGCATTTAATGACCATCACCAGCCCACCCGGCACATCACTACAAATAGATGAGTCTATTAGCGCAATATCCACAGCACTTCGTAAATCAGCAGACAGAAATGTGCAACTTATAGTTAAAACCGAACCA
>CAJWIA010000082.1 GCA_913040765.1 uncultured Anaerolineales bacterium
CATTTTGCAAACTAGATACACCTACTGTACCAGTCCATACAGAAATTCCCATACCTATTTGCGCCGGAGTGTTGGGCATGCATCGTATAATACTTTTGTGGTTAAGTCCCGCTACCAAAGTATGTAATTTAGCTCCTGCGACTATAGAAATTACCACGGCATCCGATCCAATACTACCTGACAGGTCTTCGCAAACCTCGTTCAAAACTTGTGGTTTAACACTCAGTACAATAACGTCAGCATCTCTACAAGCAACAATGTTATTTGTAGTAACATGAATTGCATATTTTCTCTGAAGTTCGTCAGAAACAGCTCTGCGCGGATCCGCTGCGATAATCTGACTCGGTTCAACTATATTACAAGCCAGAACACCACTAATCATTGCTCCACCCATTGCTCCAGCTCCAACAAATGCAATCTGTTGATTTTCAAGCATAATATGAGATCCCCGACATCAAGTAGACAAATATCGTAGAGCAAGCACAATACGATCCTCTAGATTATCTACAGAGTCAACATCTGAATCCTGAATAGCATTTTGAGCTTCTACCACACTATAACCAAGTGTTGTAAGCGCTTCTAAAAGTTCGACATCTACAGTATTGAAAGTACCATCCTCAGCAGACCTTTGTTTGTCATCAATCTTATCCTTCAAATAAAAGCTAATCTTCCGTGCAGTTTTTATACCTACACCTGGCACACGACTAAGCAATTCTGGTTGATCACTAGTAATCGCATGCCGCAATCCGTCTACTGACATACCCGAAACAATGGCCATTGCCAATTTTGGTCCAACTCCTGGAGCACCAAGCAGCAAATCAAACATATGTAATTGTTCGCTATCTGCAAACCCATAAAGAGATAAAGAATCCTGCCGTAATATGAGTTGGGTCCACAATTGCAACTCAACCCCTATAGCTACTGTTTCATCGAGGATAGATTCTGGAACTGCAACACGCACTCCCACTCCACCTATCTCAATAACCAGATAGCCAGTTTCAATGTCCTGTACTACACCTCGTACCGAAGCTATCATTATTGCCCCTCAAGAAGAGCATGTGTTGTAAGAGTATGTGCATGACATATTGCTACTGCTAAAGCGTCCGCCGCATCATCTGGATGAGGCACCTCTTCTAAGTCAAGTAAAGCGCGCACCATTTCTTGGACTTGCAACTTTTCAGCATTTCCATATCCAGTCACAGCCTGTTTCACCTCTCTTGGAGTGTAGTCTCCAGCAGTCATGTCAGCATTTGCAATCACTAACAAAGCCACCCCCCTACCTTGTCCCACTGCCATAGCCGAAGAGACGTTACGATGAAAAAAAAGTTGCTCGACTGCCGCATCAGTTGGTTTATGCTGCTTTACTACTTCTTCCAAACCAATATATATTTCTTGGAGCCGCCGTTCTAATTTATCTGATGCTGAAGTTCTAACAACCCCGAAACCTTCACATTCTAATTTACCATTTGTCTCACGAACCAAACCATATCCAGTAATAGCCGTACCAGGATCGATCCCAATAACCAACTTACTCTCTACGGTCATAGTTTAATCACCAGCATACAACGTAAGGGCGTCAGTGGTAACCTCCAGATTAGTGTAAACATTCTGGACATCATCCAATTCCTCAACAGACTCGATTGTTTTCATCACCTGTGCCGTCTCCGAGGGTGATAGCTCGACCATATTCTTGGGCTCCATACGTAACATAGCTTCATCTGGAGCAATATTAGCAACCTGCAAAGCATCACTAACTGATTTAAATGATTCGACTGATGCGAATACTTCAACTATTTCTTCAGAAAAAGTGAGGTCTTCCGCACCAGCATCTACCACCAAATCAAACAACTCCTCCTCAGAATGCGTGCTTGGTGGAAATGCAAAATACGCTACGTTCTCGAACTGCCAAGTCACTGATCCGGTTTCTCCTAGATTACCACCACTCTTGGCGAGTATGTGACGGAGTTCAGCCACTGCACGGTTACGATTATCAGTTACTGTCTCTATCATCAACGCAACTCCATGCTGAGCATAACCTTCGTAAGTGACTTGTTCTAAAACGGTTCCTCCTTTATCTTCTCCGGTACCCTTTTTTATTGCGCGCTTAATGTTGTCTTTGGGCATATTAGCTGCTCTAGCTTTCTCAACAGCCAATCGTAAACGAAAATTAGTTTCAGGATCTCCTCCAGACCTAGCAGCGACACTAATTTCTTTGGACAAACGAGTGAAAACTTGTCCGCGCTTAGCATCAGTAGCCCCTTTCTTTCGTTTTATTGTGCTCCATTTAGAATGTCCTGACATTATTGCTCCTATACTGTTTTATCTTCGTCCAAGAACTTTCAACATTGATAAGGTGCTAGTAAATTTGACACGGGGTCGTCCAACCAAATCCCCATTAGCTATTTCCATATTGTCGATCCGCTTCCAGTCATCAAAAGTGAATAAATCTGACTGCCGCGAACGCACTAGCTCTTCAACTTTGGAGAAACATTTGCTCGTGGGCATAAGCATCTTACCCGATTTCACATCTTCGATAAGACAATTGATAGATTCAATAGAATCTTCTTTGTTAGTACCAATCACTCCAGTTGGACCTCTTTTTATCCAACCAGAAGTATACATTCCTATCAAGAATTCTTGTGTTTTTGGATCCAATATACGTCCCTCTGAATTACAAATAATTCCTGATTTAGCATCGAATGGGATCCCAGACACAGCAGAGCCAAGATACCCTACTGATCGAAACACTAAACCAGCATCTATGTCTTCATACACATCCGTAGGTCGAGATTTCAAAGAACCTTGCTCTGACCTATATATCTCATTTTTTACCAAACGCATTCCTGACACTTTGTCAGCACCGTTATTGAACATTTCAATCGGTGATGTCAGAAACCGCATTCTTATGATTTTAGATTTACTATTATACTTTCTCTCAGCAAAGTTCTGTATTATTTCTACTTTTCTAACTGTTATTTTGTCACCATCAATATCTAGCTCCTGACTGCTCAGTGTATCTAACTCTGCTTCTTCAGCAGCAACATGAATATCCGCCCCCTGCAAATTTCCCAATTCCTTAGCCTCCGGATTCGTAAAAGCAGCCTGCGCAGGCCCGCGTCTGCCTAGCAAAACAACTTCTTTCACGTTACTCTTTAGCAATGCATCCAGCGCATAATCAGCAATATCACTCTGCAAGAGCTCTTCTTCTGTCAAACAAAGAACCCGAGCTACATCTACTGCAACATTTCCAATACCCACTACAACTGCAGTGTCAACTGCAAGATCAAAAGTACAGCTACTATAGTCGGGATGACCGTTATACCAAGCCACAAAGTCAGTTGCGGCGTGGCTTCCTTGAAGATTCTCCCCAGGAATACCTAGTCTGCGCGAACCTTTCGCTCCATAAGCAAATACTATGCAATTATAATGAGCACGCAAATCACCCAGATCAATATGCTTCCCAAATTCTACATTGCCCCAAAATCTATAACCAGTTTTGTTCGCAATTCGCTCATAAAGTTTGGTCACTGACTTAATTTTAAGATGATCAGGAGCCACTCCATACCTGACCAAACCAAACGGAGTTGGAAGACGATCATACATGTCTACCTGGACTCTATCTGCGAACTCTTTAAAAAGTTGATCAGCGGAGTAAAAGCCCGCAGGTCCTGCGCCAATTATGGCAACCCGTAAGGGATTAGTAGCCTCATCACTAATAAGAAAATTCATAATGTCTATGTGCAGTATAGTTTACAGCAAATATATAGCTAACAGATTAATGCTTGCTAAGATATTGGTAGTAGCACAAACATATAGATAGTATAGCAAGTCACTAAAGACAACAATACAAAGACCGTTATACAGATGTACAGATATTTGTGGTTTGTCATGAAACTTGTACACGAACAAAGTCTGTGCTAATCTCTACCACCTACAGTTAAGTACTCCGTATATATAGGTGAGTAAGATGCGTAATATAGTTTTAGGAAACACCAATGTTTCGGTGTCTGCAGTTAGTCTAGGAGCATGGGCATATGGCGGACCACAGAAATTGGGGCCTATGCATACAGGTTGGTCCAATCAACGAGATGATGACTCAATAAACACATTGGTAAGATGTAACGATATTGGTATCAGACACTGGGACACAGCCGATGTTTATGGAGACGGCAAGTCAGAAAAAATCATTGGGTCAATTTGGGACAAGCTGCCGCGCTCGAATATATTTTTGGCCACAAAGACAGGCTATGATCCTGGCGAACACGAACATCACTATCACCCAGATCACATGCGAAAACAGATGGAGAAATCACTCAACAATTTACGTTCAGACTATGTTGATTTGTATTACCTGCATCACTGTAACTTTGGGGATCATGATGAGTATTTCAATGACGCACTAGAGATGGTGCGACGTTTTCAAGAAGAGGGTAAAACCAGATTCATTGGACTTTCAGACTGGGATGCTTCCAAGATCATGAAATTCATAGATGCTGTCAGACCTGATGTTATTCAACCATACCGTAATCTGATGAATGATACTTTCGTGACTTCAGGATTGAAAGAATGGATTGACAGTCACAACATTGGTGTTTGTTTCTTCTCACCAATCATGCACGGCTTACTTACTGGTAAATATACTCAACCGACAAATTTCAAGTCTGGTGATATGCGTGCAGGGATAGAAGAATTCACCAACCCAGAAATAATTAATAAAATCAGAGAAAACAAAACTCTACTTGAAGCTAGGTTTGCAGATCATCCAAATCCTGTTATGCATGGCATAGTTGATTCATTGCTCACGGACACTAAAACAGGTTGTGTATTGCTCGGACAGCGAAATATTGACCAGGCTAACGTAGCAGCAACTCTAGGTCAGAAAATGTCTGATGCCGACAGTGATTGGGTAAAAAGACTGTATAGATTTTAGTGATTCACCAAACATTGTCATTCTACCAAATCAATCATCTTGCTAATCCACTATCTCAGCAACCTCGTCATCAGATTGAATCAATACTTCGCGAGTTTTGCCTCCTTGACGAGGTGCACCAACAACACCCATCTCATATAATTCATCCATCAATCGAGCAGCTCTAGGATATCCAATCTTGAGCTTGCGCTGCAGCAGACTAGCAGAAGCTGTTTTTTGCTTTTTTACTACAGTGATTGCATGCATAATCTGGTCATCCTTACCCGCAACCTCCTGCTGCTCCTTAATCAATTCATCCCATGGAGCAACTTTAGCTTGAATCTGCAACCGAGCCTCATCTTCATCAACATCGTTCGACTTTTTTCTGCCGGTATCGGAATTTTTATGTTTGCTCCAGTAATCAACAACAGAGTCTACTTCCGTATCCGTAGTCTTAACTCCCTGGATCCGTACTGCACCCGCTGCTTCTGATCCCAGAAATAGCATGTCCCCTTGGCCTAGCAAAGATTCCGCCCCATTAGTGTCAAGTATTACACGAGAATCAGTTGCTGATGCAACTGCAAAAGAGATCCTTGTAGGAAAATTGGCTTTTATCACACCTGTGAGAATGTCAGTACTTGGTCGCTGAGTGGCTACCACTAAGTGTATTCCAGTTGCACGAGCCATTTGTGCGAGTCTGACTAAAGTTTGTTCGGTTTCATTCTGCGCCATCATCATCAAGTCAGCTAGTTCATCCACCACAACTACTATACGAGGTAGCTGTTTCTCTCCTCGACGACGTTTGATTTTAACGTTGTAATCATCTAAATCTCTTGCGCCCAACTTCTCCATCTTGCGATAACGACGGTCCATTTCTCTGGTCATCCAACGTAGAGTGCCAAGTATTCTGTCTAGTTCTACCTCTACTTTTCCTAGTAAATGAGGCAAACCATTAAATCGGATTAGTTCAACCTTCTTCGGGTCAATCATCACTATCCTTAAGTCATCTGGTGAATTATTGCAAATCAGACAAGTGATAATAGACGTAATACATACACTTTTTCCCGATCCAGTAGTACCTGCAATCAATAAATGTGGCATTGTGCCAAGATCTGCGGCTATAGGTTCGCCTGACACATCTCGACCTAAAGCGATCGATAATGACGACTGTAGATTGTTAAAAGCATGCGATTCGATGATTCCCCTCAAACTCACAAAAGTTTTCTTAGAATTTGGTACTTCTATGCCTATATAGGAATGTCCAGGAACTGGCGCTTCAATACGAATTTTGTCTGCTGCCAGCGCCAGTGTTAAGTCACTGACACGTTGGGATATTTGTTTTACACGCACCTTTTGTTTAGTTACTGTACCATCCTTACTAGTCTTTTTGATAAATCCCGGTTGTACGGCAAACTGAGTGACGGCAGGACCCACGCGGAAATCAACTACCTCTGCTGGAACACCAAACTCATTCAAAGTATGTTCAATAATCTTTGCGTTACGGTTCACATCTGCCTCAGAAGGCTGCAATGACTCTCCAGGTGCTAAAATCCCTAGTTTTGGTAATGATTTGGATCGCTTTGATGGTTTCACTGGGCTAAAATCTTGGTTCGGTGCTACTTTAAATCTAAGGTTTTCAGATGAATTAATTGCTGCAGATGCCAAGGATCTTGAGGTCTTTGAAACACCAGTGACCGGCGAACTTAAAGATTCGTCCTGTCCAATTG
>CAJWIA010000083.1 GCA_913040765.1 uncultured Anaerolineales bacterium
GTTAATTTAGCTTTGCTATCCTCTAACACAAAAAAGCCAGATGCGATTTTTATAGGTAATATGCTCTCTCCTCGTTTGTCCCAACAATTAAATGTTGGTGCATTAGTTGCTGATTTTTGTGGTTTTAGGGGTACTGAGGCTATTACAGTAGAAACTGCCGGAGCATCGGGAGCTGCAGCTGTAAGACAGGCAACTCTTGCGATTCGTAGTGGAGAGATTAATACAGCCTTAGTCGTAGGTGTGGAGAAAATGACAGATGCTGTGGGTACAGACGTAACAACAGCTATAGCAGGTGGTGCGGATAGTGACTGGGAACTAGCTCATGGATTAACCGCTCCAGCCATCGCAGCACTTATAATGCGACGATACATGTATGAATATAGTGTACCTACTGATGGTTTGTCGGGATTCTCAGTTAATGCACATAAAAATGCTTCTACCAATTCATATGCTATGTTTCGCAATCTAATCAGTCATGAGCAGTATTCTAGAGGAGCGATGGTGTCGTCACCAGTAAACGTATTTGACTCCGCTCCAGATGCTGATGGAGCTGCTGCATTAGTTATTACATCATTGGATAGAGAATTGGTAGAAGGGCGAACTATTCAAATCGCTGCATCGAATTTGACCACGGATTCTTTGGCAATACACGATAGAGAAGATTTACTTACTTTTTCAGCTGCCGAGACTTCAGCACGGTATGCCTATGAACAGGCTGGCATAGATTCAAATGATATAGATGTTGCAGAGATTTATGACCGTTTCGGAGTTTACACTGCTATGTCGTTAGAAGCATGTGGTTTTGCGTCTCAGGGATCCGGATGGGAAATGGCACAAAACGGGTCCGTAAGTCTTCAAGGTAGTTTGCCAATATCAACCTTCGGTGGACTTAAGGCACGGGGCAATCCAGGAGGTGCGACTGGTGTATATCAGATTGTTGAGATAGCGCAGCAGTTGGCTGGTACTGCGAAAGAAAACCAAGTATTAGACGCAAAATGGGCACTAGCACAGTGCTTAGGTAGTAGTGGAGCTACTGCAGTTACTCACATATTACATATGATTGACAGTAGATAAAAAAACCGGATAGTTTTTGATAGAATATTTGTATAAAATATGGTTGGACGTTAGTGTAATTGTTTAATTTATGAGGGTGTTATCTTATCATGCAAGTACCTAGGAATTGGCGACTACAAAAACATAGATACAATCTTCTAGGGGAGGTATGTGAACACTGTGGCGTAAAGTTGTTTCCGCCTAGGGACGTTTGTCCTGAATGTTCTCAGGGTGCCCAGGCTTTGTACCAGTTTTCAGGTGCAGGTAATATACATTCATTTTCTCAAGTTTTTGATCCTCCAAATGGCCATACGGAGAATACTCCCTATATAGTGGCTTTGATTAAACTAGAAGAGGGACCAATGGTTACTGCGCAATTAACAGATGTAGATGTTGATCAATTAGAAATTGGCATGGAAGTTGAAATGGTCACTCGTAAAATGAGTGATGATGGAACAGAAGGCATGATAATTTACGGATACAAATTCCGTCCTCCTATCGTGGACTAGAATTGACAAAAATTTGACTATTATTGATTTTTGCGTTCAATTAGGTAGCAAGTTATTATATTTAGAACAAATGTCTTGACACTATTATTCAAAACTAGTAGAATTTCTAATTGAGACCGGCAAACATCTTAATGTAAACTCAATTTCAACTCAGTTTTTGTCGGAAAGGAGCAAAACACTATGTATAATCGAGTTATACTCGCAGGAAATTTAGGTCGTGATCCTGAACTAAGATACACCCCTAGTGGTCAGGCTGTAGCTAATCTAAGTGTTGCTACTAATGAGAGATGGCGAGATAAGGATGGCAACAATCAGGAGCGTACAGTATGGTGGCGAGTATCTGTCTGGGGCAACCAGGCTGAAACGTGTAATCAGTATCTAGGTAAGGGTCGCCAAGTATTGATTGAAGGTCGCATGAACTGTGACGATAATGGAAACCCTCGTACCTTTCAGCGTAAAGATGGAAGTTGGGGTGCTACATATGAAGTCACTGCACAAGTAGTACGGTTTTTGGGAGGTCGAGGTCAGACTGGTTCTAGTGATGCAAATGCGTCAGAATATGATGGTCCACCTCCTATGACTGAGGAAGACATTCCTTTCTAATAATAACTGGATTAGTAAGGGTTATGTAAAAAGATATAAGCAGCCGTCGGAATATCACCGGCGGCTGTTTGGGTTATAGGATGGGTCTCGACTGATCAAATCGATATGTGTAAAACTAAATATAAGGATATGAACTTGCGACAAGATCACCAAAATAATCAATTTTCCCGATTGGCATTGATCGGGAATCAAATTCGTAAGGCGCTGTTCAAAAAAAACACTGCTAGAGACAAAGCTCTAAGTGAGTCGCGCGCTTTGATTCGTTTATGTGCTAATACAATACGATCCATTCACAGGGGTGACATGAAAGAAGCAAAATTACTTTTGGCTGAGGCAACTGAGTCAGCAGATCAGTTGAGAATGGTAGTATCTGGCGATCCAGATCTCTATTTTGCTGGTTACACTCAAGATGGTCTCAAAGAGTTTGTTGAAGCCAATGTATTGTTGTCATTGGTCAGTGATGGTGAATTGCCTGGACCTGATGAACTACAGGTAGAAGTTTCAACGTATTTGAAGGGATTATCAGAAGCAGCAACTGAGCTCCGTCGTACTATTCTGGATATTATTAGAATCGATCATTCTGAGGAAGCTGAGCGCCTTTTGGAAGCAATGGACGAAATATACAGCCTTTTGGTCACAATTGACTTTCCTGACGCAATTACAGGCGGTCTACGTAGGAACACTGATGTAGTACGCAGTGTGCGGGAGCGTACACGTGGAGACTTGACTATGAGCGTGCGTCAACAGAGATTGGAGAAGGCTCTTAATTCTGTGGAAAAATTGCGAGGTAGTTGAGCTCTTTGCGTATTGTGTTTGGAGCATCTGAAATTGCTGAATATGTATATTGTAAGCGTGCCTGGTGGTTGCGGAGAGTCCAGGAGATACCCATTTCTGATTCATCCAATTTGCAATACGGTACGTCAGTGCACTTGAGTCACAACAAGCGTGTCAAACATGCTTTAGGTCTGCAATACTGTGGTTATTTATTGGTTGTTTTCGGTGTTTTTGCTGCGATTTTGCTATTTATTGATGCTGTTGCTCTACGCTGATGGATATTGATCTAATTGATTTGATAGGCCATATTAGCTTGGAGTAGCATATATCAATTGACTGTATTAGTTACATTGTTAATTGTCGTTGGTGTATTGCTAGTTTGGCGTGGTAGGCACTTTGTTAAGGGTGATGGCATGTCAGAAGGACAAATCATTTACATGGACACCCATGGAAATGGACCAGTTGTCAAACCTCTATTTTCTAGGCGCTTGGGCTTAACTGGAAAACCAGATTATTTGTTGTTTAGTAAAGGAATGTACATACCAGTTGAAGTCAAATCAACTCCGATGCCAAGCACGGGAGCATATCTGGCTCATAAGTTACAAGTTGCAGCTTATTGTCATTTAGTTGAAGAACATTATGGTAAGCGCCCAAATTATGGGATAATCAAATATGATGATGGCACCTATCAAGTAGATTATGGTCCTGAATTAGAGAAGGATTTGACTGATGTAGTTGCCCGCATGCGTACCGATATGTCGGGTGCAAATGTATTGCGCTCACATAAATATTTGAAGCGATGTATAGCCTGTAGTTTCCAACCAGTGTGTGGTGATGATTTGACTTCATAGTACAACAATGACAAAACTACCAAATAGATTCCTTGTATTTCATAATCCCCAGGTCGCTCGATCACAACAAATTGCCGATGCAATAAATGGGCGTCTGCAAGATGAACTAGGTCTAGTTTCTAACACCATGCTCATATCTGAATTGGACCACAATCCCGATTGCAATGCTGATATGTTGTTGGCAGTTGGCGGAGATGGAACTATGTTGCGTGTGGGCAGGATAGCTGCGCAGATGGGATGCCCAGTTTTGGGTATTAATCTGGGGGAAGTGGGATTCCTTCCGCAAATACCAGAAAATGATTGGCGATATGCTATTGACCGAATTCTTAAAGGGGACTTTGACTTAGAACCACGTATGCTTGTCCACGGTGAGCTTATACGTGATGGTAAACAATTGATAAGACAACATGCGCTAAATGAAATTGTTGTCACTCGTGGTGCATTAGCGAGGCCCATTCGTCTTGAAACTAAAGTAGATAATGCTGTGCTTGCTAATTATGTGGCTGATGGCGTGATAGTGTCAACACCAACTGGATCTACTGCCTACTCGCTTGCAGCGGGTGGACCGATTTTGCCACCCAATCTACGTAATCTTGTAGTAACACCTATATCGCCGCATTTAAGTATGGGTAGTTCTGTAGTATTGTCAGAGGGTTGTACTGTGACAATTGTAATTCGAACCAATTACGATGCTATTCTGAGTTTAGATGGACAGCTTGAGACGGTAATAACGGATGGCGATTGCGTGCGTGTGCAAGCTAGCAGTCGCAACTGTAATTTTGTACGATTACAAGACCCTAATTACTTTTATAGTGACTTAAGTGAACGGATGTCTATTAAGGGACGTGAACACAAATGACAGATTATGTTGACAGTAATCTTGCAGTAGACATTGATCAGATTGGTAAACATGCTACGCCGGGTTGTATAAATCATCCCGGACGCGAAACAACTTTGCGATGCAATCGTTGTGATGGGCCAATTTGTCCAGATTGTGCGCGTAAGACGCCGGTAGGGTATCGATGCGTAGGATGTGTGCGGCAACAGCAGGCTATATTTGATACGGCAGTTTGGCATGATTATGTAGTTGCGGCTGTAATATCGTTCGTGTTGTCTGGTCTCGCAGGAGCATTAATGGTGCGTTTAGGATGGTTTGTGATATTTCTTGCTCCCACCGTTGCAGGGATCATATCAGAAATTATAAAGCGCGCTATTGGTAGGAGACGTGGCAAATATCTTAGTTATGTGGCTGTTGGATTCATGTTATTAGCTGGATTATTCAATCTTACGATGTGGGGCATTATTTATTTGGCTATTGCTTCTACAACTTTATATGCGCGTTTGCGTAGTGTTTCTATCTAGTTGTCATGATAAGTGAATTAACCATAAATAATTTGGCAATTATAGATACTACCAAGGTCAGTTTTAAACCTGGTTTTAATGTACTGACAGGTGAGACTGGTGCTGGAAAATCTATCATTATTGATGCGATAAGTTTGTTGTTAGGTGGACGTGCTGATACTGTTCTCATCCGTACTGGTTGTGATAAGGCAATAGTAGAAGGTGTTTTTGCTCTTGAAAAGTCAGTAAAGGATGAAATTGATAGTTTGTTACTTCGGGAGGGATTGGACGATTCAGATAATCCCAAATATATTACAGTTGGTCGGGAATTGAGGCGTAATGGTAGGAATATTTGCCGTATTAATGGGCGCACAGTAAATCTCACACTATTACGTGATATTGGGAGACTATTAGTAGACGTTCATGGTCAATCTGAACACTTATCATTGCTCAGAGTGAGTGAGCATTTATCGCTTCTGGATCGTTTTGGTGGCCTGAATAAACAGCGTGAAGAATTAAGCAGAATAATTGGACAAATTACACTTGCAAGGAAAAAGCTTTCCGAATTGCGTAATGTTGAGATGGAAAAGTTGCAGAGAGTTGACTTATTAAGTTTTCAATTCAATGAAATTCATGCGGCTGCATTAGTGCCTGGAGAGGAAGTAGAGCTAAGATCTGAGCGGGCAAAGCTTGCAAATGTAGAAAACCTTGCAGAACTTACAGATAAAATACTTGCAGTATCAGGATATGATGGAAATGAGAATGATCAAAATATTGCGACTGAGTCGTTGGGCGAAATATCTGAGTTATCCCAGAGATTAGCTCGAATTGATCCTAATACTAATAATGTCAAAGTTCAAGCTGAAAGTTTAGTTGATCAATTGCAAGATTTCGTTTCTGAAGTACTTGTCTATAAGGATGGTATAGAATTTAATCCTAGTCGTCTCAATGAAGTGGAAGATCGTTTACATTTAATTCAAGATTTACAACGCAAGTATGGTTCAGATGTAGAAGATGTAATAGCATATGGAGATCAGGCACAATCTGAACTTAATAGTATTGCAGAAAATACCCAAACAATCAAAGATCTAGAAATGTCTGAGACATCCCTAATGAAAAAGGCTGGGGCTTTGGCAGTATCTCTTTCTAACAACCGTCGAGAGGTTGGTGAAAGTCTGTCCGCAGGAGTAATGATGGCTATGGACGAGCTAAATATGGGTGGATCTAAGTTTGCTGTACAAATTAATTGGAAAGATGATCCAACAGGTCTGCCTGTTAGTGATGGTAGGACTGTAGCCATGGATACTACTGGTATTGATAGGGTGGAGTTTTTAATAGCGCCGAATAAAGGGGAAGGTCTTAAGCCGATCGTCAAAATCGCTTCTGGGGGAGAGACCTCTCGTTTAATGCTTGCACTGCGTGGTATGCTTGCAACAGCTGATCTTAGACCCACTCTTATTTTCGATGAAA
>CAJWIA010000084.1 GCA_913040765.1 uncultured Anaerolineales bacterium
CTACTTCTCAGAGGCCATCGAGACGGCAGATCCCGAGGTGATAAAGGCAATTGTAGCGACCGGCGCTAGCCGGACACTGGTTGTGGTTCACGGGATTTTGTCTGAAATAAAGCCCTTGATCGTCGGCTACGTCCTTTACTATTTCGAACATAGCGTCCGCGCGGCTACAATTTTGGGTCTGGTTGGAGCTGGCGGTATAGGTTTTGAACTTATTACCAGCATCCGGCTATTCAAGAGTCAAGAGGTGCTGACAACTCTCATAGTGATGATGCTTATGGTTGTTGCTGTTGATAGAATTAGTGCCCATGTACGCAACCGGATTGTTCAAGTGGAAGCGATTGAATGAGAGCCGTAATTGTCGCTACGGGTCAGGCGCCCCGGCTTTTGCCTCTCAGCAAAGATACACCGGCCTGTATGCTTGAGGTTGGTGGCACATCTATCTTGGCCCGTCAGGTTGAGTGCTTACGATCAGCTGGGGTGGATGATATTATGATTGTGGTTGGTCCCCACCATGAGCAGGTAGAGGGATTTGCTAGAGGCCAGCGTATTGAAGTATGTTACAACCCGTTCTACCTTTATTCCCATGTTGCACTCTCGTTGTGGATGATCAAGCGCGACTTGGTAGAGCCGTTTCTATTCCTATACAGTGACATACTCGTTGGACAAGGTGTTATCGAGGGGTTACTTGAGCAAAAAGGGGAAGTTTGTCTGGCAGTTAAGCAGGGAAGTATGGACGAGGAAGCGGAGAAGACGGTGGTGGAAAATGGTTTGGTTCGCCAGATTGGTAAGGAGTCCGTGCATGCCTACCAAGCCTATGGTGAGTTCATTGGTGTCGCTCGTTTCGGCGAAGCTGGTCTTCCCGTCCTTCATGGTGCCCTCGACCGGCTGGCACGGGAGAATCTAGAAGCCAGTTTCACACACCTGACCCGAGTCCTGATTGAGCGTGGCACACAGGTCTCGGCTTACGAGATAGGGGATGTGCCATGGATTGACATTGATTTTCCGGAAGACCTGCGGATGGCAGACCATATATTTGGACGTATTGACCATTGATGTAAATCAGTTGCTAGTATCTCCCAAGTTTTATCTCAGTGTCACATAGCGAGTCTGACGAGTGCGGTTCATCATCACTTACGATGCGTTGTGTCAGGTTTCTTTCTAGGTGTAAGGACTAATAGATTTAGCACCTATAATGCTCACACCAGGACATGCAGATATTCATCTACATACGGCTAATATAGTTGACGTAATTGAAATTCTTAAGACTGAGAGAGAGCAAGTTTGGATCGATTAGCAAATGATCGAAAGCATATTTTCAAGTATTTTATTGTGCTCGGTGAACATACAGCAAATGTTTGCACAACTGTTACTAATTGGCTTGGTAAACTAGGTTAGTTTTTGTGGTATGGTTTGATTACATGTTAAATAGATTACAGCAAGAAGACGTTTCTAAGATCGAAGAGTATTTTGATCTCTCACCAGGAGAGGAACAACCACTCTCTATTTGGGTGTTTGGTCGTCCAGCAGCTGGTAAAACAACTACATCAGAGTTGCTACTGGATTTGATTCGTGGTATGGGTCATCGTGTGGAACTTGTGGATGGTGATGCAGTACGGACCCTTTTTGATGGAAACCTTGGTCACTCTATACGAGATAGGTTGACTGCTTTCCATAGATTAATATTGATAAATAGATTACTCCAAAAACAGGGCATTGTCACTATAACGGCAACTGTTGCAGGATCTCGATATTTTCGTAGTATAGCGCGAACTAATCTGATCAATCCTAGGTTTATTTATCTTGATTGCCCATTTGACGTGGCTGCAGAGCGTGACAAAAAAAACCTTTATAAAAGAGCAATCATAGGCGAGGTAAAGCATTTCTACGGAGTTGATCTTACGTACGAGATACCTTTGGAGTATGAGATGTGGATCGACTCGGCCAGGTTGAATCCTGATGAAATTGTGGGTGAAATCATGGATCATCTTATGAGCACCGGTATACTAGAATGAGATTTAATACTTACATAAACGATTATGACTAATAGATGTTTCTGTATGCTAAAGTGCAGTACTATTTCAACAATAGCATTAGGTATATGGACCAATCCGTTATGAGAGCAGTGACTAGAGTATCTACCTCTGACTCTAGTTTTCTAGGTGCCTTACAGTATTTGAACCAATGGTGGCAAAATGATTGATGATCTTTCTGCATTGTGTGTGTCTGCGGACAGTACTATACGCCAAGTTATTGCTTGTATTGAAAAGAATACTGCGAAGATAGCTCTTGTAGTAGATGAAAAAACACAGTTGTTGAACACAGTTACTGATGGAGATGTCCGTCGTGCAATGTTGGCTGGAACAGATTTAGATGAGCCGGTCAAATTGTTGCAAGATCGTAAGTTAGCTTCAAGTCAGTATAAACAGGCTGTAACTGCCCCACTTGGTACCGATACTGATGAATTATTACAACTTATGCGTGAACGAGATGTACGTCAAGTACCGATAGTGGACAATCAACAATGTGTTGTAGGTTTAGTCACTTTAAGAGAATTGTTGCCGAATGACACCTTGCCAATCCAAGCTGTAGTGATGGCTGGAGGATCTGGTAAGCGACTTCGCCCACTAACTGAACATTTGCCTAAACCGATGGTGCCTGTTGGTGGTCGACCTATGCTCGAGCGTATCATCGAACAGTTACGCGAATCTGGTATATCAAGAGTAAATGTTACAACACACTATAAAGGCGATCTCATCTCTCAGCATTTTGGTGATGGGACGAGATTTGGTGTGCAAATTAGTTATGTGAAGGAAGAGCAGCCTATGGGTACTGCTGGAGGATTGAGTCAGCTAGAACCATCTGATACACCTTTACTTGTTATCAATGGCGACATCTTAACGCGCGTCGATTTTAGGGCAATGTTGGATTTTCATAACGAACACCAAGCTGAAATGAGTGTTGCTGTGAGACAACATGAATTTCAAGTGCCCTATGGCGTGATCGAAACCGATGGAGAATTGATTACAAAAGTTTCAGAGAAACCGACTGTTAATCACTTCATTAATGCTGGCATCTATTTATTGAATCCTAATGTATCTCAACTTATTCCTAACAAGGATTCTTATGACATGACTGAACTTATTGAGCTATTGATTGCTGATGGTCGCAGAGTGATTAGTTTTCCTGTAAGAGAATACTGGCTCGACATAGGACAACATACTGACCATAATAAAGCTGAGGAAGATTTGGCAAAAGGAAAGGTGTAGTAGTGACCAAAAGTGTTCTTGTTACTGGAGGAGCAGGTTATATTGGATCTGTTGTGTCTCGATACTTGTTGCACAAAGGCTATAAGGTCCGAGTCATGGACTCTCTTATACATGGTGGACAGGCGTTACTAGGACTCTATCATGAGAATAATTTCGATTTTGTGTGTGGAGATGTACGAGAAGATACTGATATCACGAATTCTTTAGAGGGTATAGATTGCGTGGTCCATTTAGCTGCTATCGTTGGGGATCCGGCTTGTGCGCGTCAACCTGATATTGCTCGCGCAGTGAACCTTGATGGATCTATGAGGTTGTTTCAAATGGCACAAAATATGGGTGTCAGCAGATTCGTTTTTGCTTCTACATGTAGCAATTATGGGAAGATGATCGACACATCTGATTATGTTAATGAAGATTCCGAACTCAGACCAATATCGCTTTATGCGGAAAACAAAGTGTCGGTAGAAAACATGTTACTTGATGTTTCTCAGTCAAATAGTATTTCTACAACTGTGCTACGTTTGGCCACTGCATTTGGGGTTTCACCAAGAATGCGATTTGATCTTACTGTCAACGAATTTACTATGGAAATAATGGTGAATCAAGCTCTTATGGTTTACGGAGAACAGTTTTGGCGACCATATGTCCATGTGCGAGACATTGCACGCGCAATTGATTTAGTGTTGGGATTGGCAATCGATAGAGTAGGAGGCAAAGTATTTAATGTGGGCGATACAGCACAGAATTATAGAAAGGGTGAAGTGGTTGATTTGATATGTTCTATAGTGAATAACGCTGCTGAAATTGAATATGTAGAAAAAGAAGAAGACCCTCGTGATTATCGAGTATCATTCGAGAGGATTAAAAGTGATCTGGGATTTTCGGCAACGCGTAGTGTCTCAGATGGAATCCGTGAGGTTGCAGGTGTCATCACTCAAGGTGCTATTACTAATTTCAACAATCCTTACTATCGCAATTAATAGGCTAATATGAAAAGTGTATTGACTGGTGACGATTCTATGGTTCCCTATATGGAGGTACCACTCTCTATTCCTAATATATGTGGCAATGAATGGAAATATGTTAGAGAGTGTCTTGACACGAACTGGGTTTCCTACGTAGGGTCATATGTTGACAAATTTGAAGACATAGTTGGCGATTATGTGGGCGCGAAGTATGCAGCTGCCACTATGAGTGGGACGGCTGCGCTTCATACAGCGCTGTTAGTAGCAGAAGTAGAACCTGATGATGAAGTTTTGGTTTCTGCGTTGTCGTTTATTGCACCCGCCAATGCTATTCGATATGTTGGTGCCTATCCTGTTTTTATTGATTCAGAGGACGATTACTGGCAGATGGATCCTGAAAAAGTGGTGGATTTTCTTGAGACAAAATGTAGATGGAGCCGCGGAGCTCTATATAACAAATCTAGCGGCAGGCGCATCAAAGCCATTTTACCAGTTCACATTTTAGGTCATCCAGTTGATATGTCCCCAATCCTTGATATTGCGAAAAAATATGAATTAGTCATCATTGAGGATGCAGCAGAGAGTCTTGGAGCCAAATATAAAGGCGAACATGTTGGTCATTTGGGTGATATCGGGTGTTTCAGCTTTAATGGGAACAAGGTAATTACATGTGGAGGTGGTGGAATGATAGTGACCGACAATGAGGTATGGGCTCACAAGGCTAAGCATTTGACCACTCAAGCTAAAGTTGATTCGCTGGAATATATTCATAATGACATTGGTTACAATTACCGAATGACTAATATTCAAGCTGCTATTGGAGTAGCTCAGATGGAGGAACTGGACAATTTTATTAAAAGAAAACGCCAAATTGCTGTTGCCTATACTGAAGGCTTGTCCAATCTTTCAGATTTTGTACTCATGTCCGAATCCGAGAGTGCTTTTAGTACTTACTGGTTGTACACGATTGTACTGAAACAATCTGAAAGTAAGTCCAATAGCCGTGACTTGATTTCATTGCTCCAAGACCGTGGCATACAATCACGTCCTTTATGGTATCCATTGCATTTGCAAGAAACATATCAAGATTGCGAATATTATGGAATCGATTGTGCACACAGACTTCATGCTTTGGCTGTACAGTTGCCAAGTTCATCAGGTATCACCGACCAGGAAATTGAACATGTTGTTAGTAGCTTGCAAATGTTATGCGCTGAATGAGACAACAAAATTTCCACATTTGAATTAATCTTATTATGTCCGATCTGACAGCTAGGGTCTTTGTTCAAGACCTGACAATGTTTAGCTTATTTCCTGTTTTAAGAGCATTTCTTAGATACGGAACACTTCGTTTGCTGTATGTTAATAGTAATAGTATTGGTCTGAAAGCGTCCGATTGGCTCTACAAAGTTGGAATCATAGAATGTCCGGCTAGCCAGATAGCTAGAGAAAAGCTATGGCCAATAGATGATCATCGGAACAAAGCACATGTTACTAAGACGAAAGTTCACAATGAAATCTCTGAACTACATCACGGAGTTCAGAGAATTGTTCGCGAAATGATTGAAACTGTCGATGACTACTATCTTGATTTATTAATTACTAACATTTTGAAGCGTTGTGCCTCAGATATACGTCATTTTGAACAACATAGGCTTGTTGATTATTCCCTGACTGTACAAAATGATTTGGATTGTGAGGTCATAACAATATTAACAGTACCGTTAATTAGAGAATACGGGAGTCAACGCAAAAGAGAAATTGAATGGCATGATGGATGTCATTACAATCAAATTATGTTTTCTAAAACTATTGTATACACAATAGTTGAAGTATTCTACAGACTTTTAAGGTCCATGCTTCCTTCAAATACTGGATCAAAACACATACCTAATAAAGGGAAATCAGTTGGTGCAGCTGCGTGTTGGGGTATAGATCAGTCCAAATCGGGAGACTTTTTTTGGTGGCAACACACTAATATTCCAGCTTCGCGTTTGAAGTATTTGTTTGACCGCGGTGATTTTCAGCCCACAGTCGAGGTTGTGTCTAACGCACAGGACAAGGGAATTACTTCAGTATGTATTAACCGTAGGGCACGAGGTGAACTGCACAATCTATATTATAGAGTACGTGTTCCAGTGTCTGAAGTGATGCGCAATACATTGTTACTTTCAAGAATAATTATTAGGTCGGTATTTTCAAGGGGTTTTACCAAGGATGTCTTACGAATACTGGCATCTGAGATTGTAGCTGTCTTGAGCTTGGGTCGTCAATTCAGCACGTTGGGTCTTAAAGCATTTTGGCATTACCAGGAAGCTGGACCCGATAATATAACGACTGCAATGCATTTAGCTGGTGGGATTCG
>CAJWIA010000085.1 GCA_913040765.1 uncultured Anaerolineales bacterium
GAAATAATTTGTACGTTGAAATATTACCTAATGTTCCCAAGATAACAAGCACCTATCATTATAAGGTGTCTGACGAGCTGCGTGATAAGATTTCTTTTGGATTACTAGTCGTAGTTCCATTTGGTAATAAGATTGTGCAGGGAATAGTAGTATCTTTGGATACTGCCCCACCTTTTGATGTAACAAATTATAAATACGTAGAATCTATACTTGACCCACTTCCAGTTTTAACCAAACCCCAGTTAGATTTGGCGTGCTGGTTATCGAAAAAGTATTATACGAATCTCGTTGACTGCGTTGTGATGATGTTGCCCCAGGGATTAAGTCAACGGGTTGACTATGTTTATAAATTGGTAGACGATAGTATGTCGCTGCACACAGATTCTCAGAAACAAATAACAGCTTTACTTAAAAGACAAGGGCCCTTACTAGGTAGACGTCTGGGAAGGATATTGAAGATTCAGAACTGGAAATCAGTAATTGAACGCTTGGTGTCTAGGGGAGTTGTCAAAAAGACCGTAGTACTTGCGTCTCCTAACGTTAAACCAAAGACTATAACTATAGTTCGTTTAAATACGGGAATTAATGTTCAAGAATTTACTGAAAAGAGACTTAGTATTCGTTCACAAGCAGCACATGATAGGCGCGTTGATGTTTTGAGGTATTTGATGAGCAATAATTTATCTGTCGATAAAAGCGAAATTTACTCTGAAACTGGAGCCAACATATCTGATCTTAGAATTTTGGTAAAGCAGGGATGTGTGACTCTAAAGGAAATAGAGACTGTTCGAAACTCTTTGTTGGCACTGAATGTAGGGGTTGCTAAGGCACCTAAATTGGTGAAAGGTCAAGATGATGCTTGGAGTATGATGAAAGAGGCATTTGTACTCTCGGACCCAAAGCCTTTTTTGCTGCATGGTGTGACTGGATCGGGCAAAACCGAGATATATATGCGTGCTGTATCCGAAGCGTTGCGACAAGGTAAACAAGCTATTGTGTTGGTTCCAGAAATTGCTCTTACCGCACAGACAGTACACCGTTTTGTGGAGCGTTTTTCAAAGCGTGTTGGATTAATTCACAGTAAGCTTTCTGCTGGAGAAAAATATGATACCTGGCGCAGGTGTCGCTCCGGAGATCTAGATGTTTTAGTGGGTGCAAGGTCTGCTCTGTTTACTCCTATGCCGAATATTGGTCTTGTCATTGTTGATGAAGAGCACGAAGAGGCTTATAGACAGGATCCACCAGTACAACCTCCGTATTACAATGCTAGAGATGCTGCTGTGCAATATGCGCGTCAGCTAGGAGCGGTATGCATACTGGGAAGTGCTACCCCGGATTTGACTAGTATGACATTTGCTAATAAGGGAGATTTCATCAAGGTAACTTTGCCAGATAGAATAATGGGTCACAGTGAACTACTAGGATCTCTTGATCGCAGTAACTCCCAGCCCCAGTTCATTAAGTTGCCTGATGTAGAAATTGTGGACATGCGACACGAGCTGCGAGCTGGCAATAGGTCTATGTTTAGTCGTATCTTGAAGGAATCGTTATCCAAAGTGTTTGAATCTGAGCAACAAGCTATTCTGTTTATTAATAGAAGAGGGCATGCAACTTATGTATTTTGTCGTGATTGTGGGCACACCCTTGAATGTCCGCGGTGCAACATACCTTTTACGTATCACAGCACTCAAGAGAAGCTAGTATGTCATCATTGTAACTTGCGACATAATACGAAATCGCTGTGCCCAAGCTGTAACAGCAGTCGCATCAAGCACTTTGGAGTAGGTACTGAATCTGTAGAAGACGAAGTTAAGCGTTACTTCCCGAATGCGCGGACATTGCGATGGGATAGAGATGTTACAAAAACAACCGGCTCGCATAATCAGATTCTAAACAGATTTATTGATCGGAAAGCAGATGTATTAATTGGTACTCAAATGATAGCAAAGGGTTTGGATTTGCCACTAGTTACACTCGTAGGTGCTATATCCTGCGATGTTGGGCTAACACTTCCAGATTACCGAGCATCCGAAAGGACTTTTCAAGTACTCACCCAAGTAGCGGGCCGCTCAGGCCGTAGCCATCTTGGAGGGCGTGCTGTTATGCAAACTTATATGCCTGAACATCATGCTATTGTTGCAGCTGCAACCCATGATTATGGTGGATTTTATAAGCACGAAATTGAATTGAGGAGGCGCCACAACTATCCGCCATTTGGCAAACTTGTACGACTTTTGGGTAACAACAGCAATCACGGGCGTGTTGAAGCCGATGCACAATCCATAGCCGATGATTTGCGGGCAAGAGTTCGCAAGTACAGAGCTAGTAGCACTGAGGTCATTGGGCCAGCACCATGTTTTTTTTCGAAATCAGCTGGCAGATATCGGTGGCATGTCGTTTTACGTGGTCCGGACCCGGCAGAATTGGCTAACATAAATTTACCTATTGGTTGGAGAATTGAGGTTGACCCTTTGAGTTTGTTATAAGTTTATGGTCATTGCAGTATATGGCATAAGTTTGATGCCATGGCAGCTTAATGTTACACTTGCACAGGATGAGCACTTTACCTCCCGTCACACTTATCTATGGAAATGATGAATTTGCAGTAGAAGAAAAAGTCAAGGGATTAATAGAAAGTCTTGGCTCAAAGGACAATATTCTAATGAATGTTAGTGAGTTTCAAGCTAACAATTTGTCTTTTGCTGAATTGCAAGCAGCTTGTGATGCTGTACCGTTTCTAAGCGCATGTCGTATGGTATTAGTGAAAGGTCTCATTGGAAATAGCAAGCCCACTAACAAAGGCAGATCTTCTAAAGATGTAATTGAAGCTTTGATTAGCTATCTTCCTAAGATACCTTCAACCACTATGTTGATAATAATAGAATATCGCAAATTAGCTAGCAACAGTCGGATACTTAAGGCCGTCCGCACTATAGAGGGTGCTAAAGTGGAAGAATGTATTTTGCCGACCAAAAGCGATTTGTTGCAGTGGATAAAAGACCGTGCGTCAAAAATGGGTGGTGCATTTACAAATTCAGGTGCGTATGCATTAGCTGACGCTGGAGTCGATGGACCTAGGGCATTGTCATCTGAAATCAATAAGCTTCTCACATATGTCAACTGGGAAAGATCGGTTGAGGCTGACGATGTGATTCGACTGGTTCCAACAGCTGGACAAGCGGATATATTCTTGCTAGTGGATTCATTGGCGGATCGTGACGGGCATACGGCTATGCGTGAACTTCGTAGACTCATAGGTAACGGAAACAGAGAGCCTATAGGAGTGTTTGGTATGATTGTGAGACAATACCGCTTGTTGTTGCAAGCTAAGGAGATTTTGCAGGCAGGTGGTGACACATCGGACGTAAAGAATATATTAGGATTACATAGTTTTGTTGCAGATAAAGTGAGTAAACAGTCACAACGTTACCAGTTGAGTACTCTAGAACACATTTACAGGCGTTTACTTAGTATGGATATCGCAATGAAGACAGGAAGCGACAGTGAAATTGTTTTGGACGTTATGGTAGCGGGACTTACAGCTTAATATTTTAATCGAGCATAGTTTTATAGGAGGTAGTTATGAGTGTTCAGCCATTATCCTGGGATGATTTTGAAAATACTAATGTAGCGCCTGATGAGCCTACTGTTATTGCTGGCTGGCGATTGTGGCTTGCACGTCTGGTATGGTCGTTGGTTCTGTTGATTACAGTTGGTATTTTTGCGGCGAGTATTAAGCCTTACTTCGATTTTGTTATGTTTTTTCCTAAATTCTGGTTTAGTTCTCCTGACTACTCCACTGCTTTGGAGCAAATAAATTTGAGTGCTGGGTTTTACCATGGATACATAATTGCTTTGCAGTCCATACAAGTTGTTGTGTGTTTAGTGATAGCGGGGCTGATATTTAAGAACAAATCTAATGACTGGCTAGCGTTGTTTGTGTCACTTACACTTGTTGCATATGCAGCAAGTCAGGGTGATCAGATTGGTGCATTACTTATGAATGTACCACAATTGCGTTACGCTGCTCTTCCAGCTTTGGCTTTGGCGGAAACATCATTACTTTTGTTATTGTATTTCTTTCCAGATGGTGACTGTAGTCCAGGGTGGACAAAGCCGCTGGCGTGGATATGGGTGATTTGGCAGCTATCTAATTTAGTTTACGAGGCATCTCCATTAAACCCGGCGCTTTGGCCAACACTAACTCGTAACCTAGTTATGCTAGCTTGGTTTAGTACCGGTTTGTTTGCACAAATATGGAGCTATGTGAAAGAGTTTACTACTGTACAACAGCAGCAGACTAAATGGGTTCTTTTTGGTTTTGTGTTGTCAGTGGCAGGAATGTATGTACCGGGAATATTGAAAGGTATTATCCCATCACTAGGTAGTCCTGGTATGGGGGCTGTAGTTTATGACATTTTGTTTGTAGAGGGGTTCGCGCGTTTGGCGTTTTTGTTGATACCAGTGGCATTGTTGATATCAATTATGAGGTTCGGATTGTGGGAGGTTGACTCCTTAATCAATCGTGCTCTGGTTTACGGCGCTCTCACGATAGTCATGGTAATCTTGTTTGAGTTGTTTTCTGGAGTAATTGAAAACCTTACTGAACTCATAGTTGCTGAGCCCCCTGGGATAATAGAAGCAATCACAGCTCTTGCTATTGGTGCGCTTATACAGCCAGTGCAGGATAGAGTACAGGATTTTGTTGATGCGCGATTTTATGCAGCAAAGGTTGATCTTGGCAATGCTGTTAGAGCCTTCTCTGATAAGATTAGTTATGTGATTGATCGGCAAGAGCTGATGAATTTGCTTCTTGATAGAACGGTAGATTTATTGCAAATTGGACATGGTGCTGTGTATGTGCGTGGTAACGATAACAATATGACTGCTGTGAAGAAGAATAATATGACTGACGAAAGGTTTGATTCTATACCTATTAGCCAGGAAGTTTTTGATGAACTAGAGCGAGGGGACCCTGTATTTGAAGGAGATGAAACTTTTGACACATTGCATCTTGGAATGCGACAGACTTTTACTATGTTGGTGCCTTTAACAGTAATTCGAGAAGGTGCTAGAGAACTGACGGGCGTGCTTGCTCTAGGGCCTCGTCTTTCAGGAATGGGTTATTCCAGTGAGGATGAAACACTAATGACTACATTGGTGGACTCGGTATCGCGTGCTTTACTAGTATCGGAATTGATTGAACAGAATACTTTACATCAGAGCTAAAAAGATATGTGAGTTTCTGTAGTTATCTAGAACATAAAAACACACCTTACATTATTGTAAGGTGTGTTTTTATTTACTACAAACGATTGTTAGATTATTGTCGTTTGTTGTTTATAGACAGTAATCAGACTACGTTACATTCTCCCAGAGGGTGATTCCATCTCTTCATTATCTTCATCATCTTCATCATCTGCATCAACTAAATGATCATGATCATCGATGTCATCATCCCAGTCTGAATCATCATCATCGTCATCGATATCGTCGTCGAGTGGCGGTGGCATATCACCTTCAGGGCGTCCTGTTAGTTCACCTGTTGGATCTGGAGTAGCCATGTCGCCATACTCGCCGTCCATATCTTCTTGTGCGTCAGACTGCCAGTCAAAATCTTCTTCAGCTTTTTCATATGCTTCTGCATATGTTATATCACCGGCATCGGCCATGGCAAAGATATCTTGAACGCCCGGTGGAGCATCAGTGAGTTCAGCTGCGGCTGGTGGAACAGAAGGATCGAATGAACCATATTCTCCTCCATAAGCACCCGCACCGTACTCGCCGCCCATACCACCGTACTCGCCGCCCATACCACCGTACTCGCCGCCCATACCACCGTACTCGCCAAAATCACCAGTGCCATGTTCAGGATGATGGGGGTCGTCATCAGTCCTGGATGCTGCAGATTCAGCATCCCACTTAGTTTGTTGCTCGGCAGTAGCATCTGCGGGAGGTCCGCCTTCCCACTCTGTGCCGCCGGTAGGAGGTATGTAATCGTCACCCTCTGGTGGTGGGCCAGCTGTTTCATCACCAGGACCATGTTCCCCTTCTGGTGGGTGATGTTCTTCCGCAGGAGGCTCATGGTGTTCTTCCGCATGATGTTCCTCATGGTGTTCTTCCGCAGGATGTTCTTCAGGAGGCGGGCCTTCATCATGGTGTTCTTCCTCATGGTGTTCTTCCTCATGATGTTCTTCCTCATGGTGTTCTTCCTCATGATGTTCTTCAGGAGGCGGGCCTTCATCATGGTGTTCTTCTTCATGATGTTCTCCGCCACCATCTTCGGGCATTTGGTAGAGGAATATACCATCCAATTGTTTACTAAACATTGTTAACTCCTTTCATTCCACAGGAATGATGAATATATTATTGTTGCAGCTAAAACTATTAGTATCTAAGTAAGTGTTTTAGAAGAAGACTTGTTGTCTAGGCAACTCCCGTCGCTTGCGATGACCTAATAACCTTGTCCTCTGTGTAACTTAAGTCGGCAGATATCTGATTTTATGTGGGCCTATCTGATGCACCGCAAATGATCGTAAGTAGTTTGGCCTTAACCGACTGATACTAGTTTAAATTAC
>CAJWIA010000086.1 GCA_913040765.1 uncultured Anaerolineales bacterium
CCTGACGAATATTAAATTCAGCAGTAGATGTTATATTACCAGATCCTATTGCGCCGCCCATGATAACGAGCTGCTCAATACTCGAAACAACATTTGGGTAAATACGGAACAAAGTAGCTATGTTAGTCAGCGGTCCAAGCGCTACAATAGTCACCTTCTCCGAAGTGTTATCGATTTCCCCAGCCAGAAATTCCACTGCATGCTTATCAATAACTGTAGAGCCGCTAGCAGGCAGATCTATACCTCCCAACCCATTTTCTCCATGTATTTCAGTAGCATTAAACATATTTTCCAATAGAGGAAACTCCATACCCCTAGCAACTGGAATATGAGACGCGTCAGCAACATTTAAGATATCCAAAGTGTTTCTCACAACCCTATCTATGGGTACATTACCAGCTACGCAGGTCACACCTTTTACATTAAGCTGAGGTGACCTAGCAGCTAGAAGCAATGCTAACGCATCATCTACTCCTGTATCAACATCAAGGAAGATATTACGGCCAGACACTATAGATTACGCACGTCTCAAATGAGCCCTAGTACATCCTGAGTGTATCAATTAGCAGCTTGAAGAAACGGTCGCTATCAATTGTCACCGCAACTTCCATATTAGCTGGTTTAGATTTAACTGATCCAGGCCTGACATCACAGAGCGTCATACCATAAGTATGAGTTCCTGTTGTTTCTACAACCACATGCATTGGTTCAAATTCAATCATAGTAGGATCTATCATAGCCGCAACAGCACAGGGATCATGCATAGCAGCACCATCATGACTATGCCTTGTACTAGTACCCAAATAGAACGTTAGGAGATCAGCTATAACTTGTGCAGTTGAATTATTAATCTCCCGTATCTCATCTATGTGCTCTTGTTTAGCCAAAACCTGTCTGGTCAAATTGAGTCCCGACATTAATATCGGAATCTCAGATCGAAATACTATATCAGCAGCTTCGGCATCTACATATATATTAAACTCTGCAGCAGCAGTATAGTTACCACTAGTACTGCTGCCACCCATAATACTCATAAGCTTTATACGGTCACGTAATTTTGGTTCCTTTCTTAAAGCCAATGCTATATTCGTTAATGGGCCCATAGGCAAAAGTACTAAGTCAGATGTACTCATAGCAGTATCGATAATAAAGTCAACGGCATGACCTTCTTGAAGTTTGGTAGTGGGTTCTGGAATTTCGGCGCCATCCATACCAGATTTACCATGAACATGAGATGCGTAAACTGCATCACGAAACAATGGTCCTTCCGCTCCTCGTATTACCGGTATATCTGTCAAATTACCAAATTCCACTATCTTTAGAGCATTAGAAGTAACATTGTCAATAGATTCATTGCCAGACACGGTAGTAATCCCCAGTACGTCCAAATGCTTAGCAGCCAAAAGAATAGCTAACGCATCATCATGACCAGGATCACAATCAATAATTACAGATGTCATGAAGATCCTCCTTGATTGTTAAGTGCGATTTTTGTAAGTCCCTCAGCCAGTTCATTGATATCAAATTCATCATCAGCATTGGCTTGCCAGAAAGTTTCAAACATATCTTTTGGCATAGCATCAACACCACGAAGGGCGCCGGCAAGCGATCCAGCAATTGCTGCTATCGTATCAGTGTCATTGCCGATATTAGTACCTCCTACTATCGACTCCAACGGGTCTCCCTCTGCAAACACAAAAAGTCCAATAGCAGCTGGTATCGACTGACAAGCATCTACAGAATTACCTATACTGTCTTCAATCAATTTGATTGCTTCAGGTAAAGATTCAGCCTTAAGTGCTAAATTAACGGCGAGCTCACTCCTGACTAAAATACTCGGGCCTGGCACGATACGTCCATGTTCCTTTGCAAGATCTTCACCCCGACGTGCACCATATAGACAAGCCTTTACTACAGAAAAAACATCTGCGCCTTCTTCAAGCGCATGGGCCACACCAGCAGCTATTGCACATGCAGAAGAAATAGCGATCTGAGTAGAGTGCGATGGTATACAGGTAACAAGTGCTGTATCACAAGCTGAATCAAGATCCCCGGGATGAATCAATCCTGCCGGCGCCACTCTCATCGCTGCACCATTTGTGGCTCCATGCGATGCCGGCTGTCGGTCTGATGTGCCAATAACACCTACAAGGTTAGGATCTTCGCCGTCCTTGAGAGCTTGTACTACCAATCGAGTAGTAGGACCCATGTTACCTACATGAGGAGACTCATCTGCCCACTGCAATAGACACGCAACCCAATCGTCATGGGTGAGTGATCCATCACATTCTATAAGCTTATTTGCCAAATAGAACATCTGACTGGCATCATCAGTTACCTGACCAAGCTTGTTACTCTCTGCCCCAGACCAGGTATCTGGAGGAGGCTGCTGAAATGATCTGAGTGGTCCTCCAAACTTTGCAAATATTTCAGTGTGGTGCCACTGTTCCGTAGCAGCTCCAAGCGCATCTCCCATGCCCGCTCCAGCAAGTCCACCAAGAACATGGTTATACAAGCGCTTCTCATCGATCGACTGAGTCATTTATTGCTTCCTCCCACTCTTTTTATATACATAGCTAACATTTCGTCTGCATTAACACCTAGACAAACATTTGTTTTGGCTTCTCTACCCCAATGATTTTTCCAATCAGCAACTGTCTGACCACTACAAGGATGTTCTCCTTTAATAACATCAACATATAATTTCCTCGTTGAAAACAAATCTGGTTTGATCAAATAGGCAATAGCTGATGAATCATGTACTGGCATAGAGGTCTCACCCCTATATTTCTTGTGGAAATCCAAATAATGAGGAGTAATCGCCGCAATCATATCAGTAGTGGGCGTTTGGCTTTTAGCAAGAGAAGCTAGATACTTAGTATCCATCAACACTTGTGTAGTAACGTCAAGACCAACAACTGTAAGATGCCAATCCGCGCCAAACACCAGACTAGCTGCCTCGGGATCATTATGAATATTAGCTTCTGCCAGTGGTGATGCATTACCGGGCACATCTACTGCACCACCCATGATAACCACTTCTTTTACATTCTCGGCTATTCTAGGCTCAATCGACAATGCCAGACCCAAATTTGTTAACGGACCAATAGCTGCAAGCGTAAGCTCACCCGGCTGAGCCATAATTGAATTTACGATGTGAATTGCGGCAAAGTCAGACCCAGCACTTCGCGGTGAAGGAGGCATACGAGTCTCTCCCAAACCATCACTACCATGCACTCTAGCACCTTCACCACCAAACTCTCGAAGTAGGGGTTTATTAGCACCTTCAAACACCTCCACATTGCTAAGGCCAACTATATCTAAGACTCTTAACGCATTTTCAGTAGACAAAGATACAGGCCCATTACCAAAAATAGTTGTGACTGAATGCAATGTAATTTCAGGAGAATTTGCTATTAGAGCAATCGCCATTGAATCATCAACACCTGGATCAGTGTCGAGGATAAGTTTATGAGATTCCATAACCTATAGTATTTTCAGGTCCTATAATTATTGAGACTTCAGATATCTGCACCTAAATTCTTGCTTATTGCGATACCCAAAACAAACAACTATTGCGCGCCTGTGCTTATCCCTTCAATCCTGTCGTGGCCACACCTTGTATATACCACTTTTGGAGTGCTAAAAAGATTATAATTACAGGGAGTGAGGCTAAAGTACTACCTGCAAATGTACGGCCCCAGAATATTTGAGTTTGTGTGGTTTGATTTGCTATAGCAACTTGTATCATTTGCAAATCAGAACTATTTATCACTATCAAAGGCCAATAGAAAAGGTTCCAGATAAATTGGAATTCTAGCAAGGCCATAGTAATAATACCAGGTATAGCGTTAGGAAGAATTACATGCCAGAGAATACCCCAAAGCGAAGCTCCATCTATAGTCGCTGCTTCATCCAGTTCTTTAGGAATTTCCTTGATGAATTGAGCCAAAGCGAAGATAACAAACGGACTAGCAAACCAAGGTACTATCAATCCCCAGAACGAATCGCGCATACCTAACTTTGACACAACTATGTACAAAGGTACTATTGTGGCCTGAAACGGTATTAACATAGTTGCTACAACAAATATCAGCAGAAAATTCTTGAAAGGAAAATCTAGTCGCGCAAAGAAATAGGCGCCCATTGTATTGAACACAAGTGAGCAAGAAACCACCGCCACTGAAACAATCAGACTATTGGCCATGAATCGGTGAAAATGCAGTCCATACATAATTCCTATTTCACTAATCCCAAACATATCCAGGTATGTATCCAGGGTCCAAGTAATTGGCCAAAAAGTATGAATAGTAAACGGATAAAGATTAGCGAATATTTCTTTCTCTTCTCTTAAACTACCCAGCACCATCCAAGCTAAAGGAGCAACAAATACCACTACAAGAATTAGATACAGGAAATTCTCACCTAATACTAAACCTAACTTTTTTAGGATCTGATTTGGAGATCGTTTACGTACATCAACACCAGTATTTGTATTCACAGTTTCCATATTATCACTTCACTATTAATAAAATTTAATCGGATTAATACTCAACATCAGTCCTAAACAACCGCATCTGAATCATGCTAACCACTAATAAAACTAGCAAAGTCACTACCGACATTGCGCTAGCATAGCCCATATCCTGGAAAAGAAAACCATATTGATAAATATAAAACACTATCACCTTGGTTGAATCCATGGGACCACCCTTCGTCATGACATAGACAGGGACAAAGTTCTGAAACGAAAAGATAGTTTGTGTAACCACTACAAACATCAACACACGCTTTAACAAAGGCAATGTGATGTGACGCATGATTTGCCAAGGCTTAGCACCATCCACGATAGCTGCTTCCCGATATACGACTGGTATACCTTTCAGACCAGCCATGATAATAATCATGCTAAAACCTAGATCTTTCCATACCATCATAGCACTCATAGCTGGTAAAGCTCTATCAGCATCTGACAAAAATACCTGCCTAGGTATACCAAATGCTGACAATATACTATTAATCAATCCAAGTTGAGAATGATACATCATCGCCCAGATGATCGATACAACTACAACTGATGTGACCACTGGGGTAAATATCGCCGATCTGACTATTGCACTAGACCGAGTCTCTTTTTGCAGCAATACTGCAAGCATGAGCGAAAGCAACACCTGAACTGGCACCTTCATGAGGACAAACATAGCTGTCACCTTCATGGATTTCCAAAAATAAATATCCTCCATCATGAATTGGTAGTGCTGCAAACCAACAAAATCCCTATACCCACCCAGCAAACTGTATTGCCACAAGCTGGCTCTAGCAGCCGCAAAGATTGGCAGATACCTGAAAATAGAAAAGTTTATAATAGCTGGCAGAATGAATAAGAATGCTATGAAATAATAACGGTTTCTCGGCGTCCACAATCTAGCGAGGAATGACGAGGGTTGGTCTGTAGATGATATAGGAACTGTAGTCATTGTCTAATTATTTTGAATAAGTTCTTTCAACCTTGTAAAACATATTGAAACAGTTTTACTAACTGCTTCGCCTCTCTTTAAAACAGCGTTCCAACTATATGTACTTGAAACTATTGATTAATAACCGTAAAACACAGATCGAGAGTGTGAAAGAAGGCACGGATTATTCGTCCGTGCCTTCTTTCACAACAAGTAGCAATTATGTGTTAGCTGCTACCCCTCTACTAGTTGTTCCAACCAGTGTATTTAGCAGTCAATCCTTCTATCCTGCCGGCAGCTGCGCCCAACAATTCTGCTGGATCGCCACCCGTTTGAATATTACCAAGGGCTTCTGCATACATCTGGTGATACTCTGTGTATCCCGGAGTACCAATACGAGGTATACCAAAGTCATTCATTGCATCTAACCATAGTCTCTGGCTTCCACCTTCAGCGTACTCTGGAAGTTCGTTGAACAGGCCTATGTTAGCAGGCAACTGTCTCACGTACTTGTAGAAGATTCGGGCTCCGTCATCAGATGCAGCATATTTGACGAAGGCTACAGCCTCTGCAAGATTTTGAGTGTTCGGGGAAATTCCATAGTGCCAACTACCAGTGTGACAAACCTGGGTCTTGAAATATGGAATACCAGTCACACCCCAGTTGAAGTTACCTTCACCGTGAATTCTGTTAAGAGCACCAATTCGGTTGTCAGGTGTTACCATGAAGGCCGAAATGCGACTCTCAAAGATCTCAGGAATTGACTCCACTGGAGTAACTTTCTGTTTCTGATGCATGTCCTGATAGAACTGATGTGCTTCGACAGATTCTGGAGCATCTACATAACCCCTGAAAGTTACACCATCGTCGCCCATACCTAGCCAAGCATCACTACCTTTGACACCATTGGAGCGTCTGAAGATACCATGCTCATAATCACCAGTCCAGGTACCTTGACCCCAACGTACACCCCACTGATCAGGTACACCGTCACCATCATTATCCAAAGTTGTTTTTACCCATGCGTCCATTGCTTCATCCATCGTCCAAGAATCTG
>CAJWIA010000087.1 GCA_913040765.1 uncultured Anaerolineales bacterium
AGTCAAAGATATGAAATGAAACTTGTTGGTCTAGCTCTTGAATATGTTGCGCAAAAAGGTGGGCCGATAGTCCTCGAAAACACCCTGCTTCACAGACGTCGCCTCTGCCCAAATCTGCCTGGCGCAATAACTGGTTTGTTATGAAGTACCTTTGTCTTCTCAAAGAATTGTCGGTCTCAGTCATCTGGGTAGCGCATTGAGCTCTTTCATATACAGAATGAAATGCACCATCGTCTTCAAATGAAGTTAGTGATTGATGTAGTTGTCTAGGCCAACAAGCTGCCACCTGAGGGGAGCTAGCACTCACAATTTCATAACCTATTTTTTCCAACAAGTAACTTATTATGGTTTTCAGCATCTGCAGCTCACCGGCCATAGAGCGCTCGCCTCGTCGATGTCATCACGTTTGTCATTTTCTGTTGCCACACTATTGCTCCTAGTTTTACGTTGTCTTCATACCATATTATACGTTCAGTATCCTACTTCGATGACAAATTATTTATAACAGTCTGTACTCTGAAAAAATCATTGGTCAAATGAAAATAACTATCTAGTGATTTTTGCTTACCATCATACTTGCCGACCACCTAGCAATCAGTGTATAGTAGGTTAATGACGCACATTTTTGACTGGTGGAATAATCTAAGGCAAACCTCTGTCAAGAGACAGGTCACCCAACAAGCACAACACCGATGTCAATATTGCGGCAAGTCCGCTGCCGAAGAAGTAACACTAGAAGTAGATCAAATCATACCGCCCTCTAGAGGCGGCAGATATGACATAGACAATTTGAAACTCGTGTGCTCTGAGTGCAGGTCAGGCAATAGTACAACGATTGATTAAGTTTTCACTTTTCCACGCTTATACTACTCAATAGTACAGTAGATTAGCCAGAGAGTGCAGAAATACCAATGCCATAGACTATGATTAGATTTTGGTTCAAGCTATTTTACGCTGTAAAATTTATAGGGATTGGTATGTTTGCACCCTATGTAGCCATGTATTTCATCAGAAAAGATCTCACCAATCTCCAGGCAGGTTTCTTGGTAGCGCTTGTATCATTTGTAGGTTTTGTAGCGCAACCCATCTGGGGTATTATCAGCGATAAATATAACGTGACAAGACTTTTAGTCACTATAAGTTGCTGGACAACATCTGTAATTATACTCACCTACACTTTGACTGATAGGTTTGAGTATTTGGTCATAATCGTCACTCTATTTTCTATAATGCGATCTCCTCTTCATGCAAACGTAGCTGCCTTAGCACTACACCACTTAGAACTCAAAGGTGTACGAGAGGAGTATGGTAAATTTCGCTTATGGGGTTCAATAGGCTTTATAATTGCTACGATTATTTCGGGTGGTCTATTCTTTGAAGATAATCTTACAACAGCAATTTATGTCTTTTCAGGATGTTTGATTATATTGGGGTTTATTTCCCTCAAATTGCCCGATAGAAGTGTATCTTCTAATGTACAATGGCGCGATAGTATTGCGTTAATTACCGATAGTCAAGTATTACGAGTGTTCTTGTTAGGGATCATATGTGTTGGGATTACATTGGGTATTGCCGACCAATACCTAGTTGTGTATCTAGATGAAATAAATGCGTCAGCCTGGATTGTCGGTTTCACTGTAGCAGTGACGGCTTTCCCTGAAATACCAATAATGAGTTATGCTGAGACATTTATACGTAAATGGGGATTACGTATAACCTACGTGATCGGCATCTCTGCATTACCAATACGATGGTTTTTCAATATCTTAGTTACTGACCCAAACATAGCATTGCCCATCCAGGCATTACATGGCATAGCTATGAGTGCACTTCTTGCTGTTGGTACCATATTTGTGGATAATATTTTACCTAAAAGGTTACGAGCATCAGGACAGGCACTTTATCTATCTAGTTTGTATGGATTGGGTCCTTCTATTGGACTATTCTTAGGTGGATTCCTCATGAGTTATGGAAGCACAAGACCTCTATGGGCCTTATGTTTAGCTTCAGGCATTATTGGTTGCTATATTATAAACTCAGCTATGAAACTGGTAAATAGACAAACACTTGAAGAGTGAGCGATCTACGCGTCTATACGCCTATACGCATATATTCAGTATACAATCAAGCAATTACTGGTATATACCAGGCTTAAGTTCAGCAATATACGGAAGAGTACGGTATTGATCATCATAGTCCAATCCATAGCCAACTACCCACACATCAGGAATAACAAAGCCTAGATAATCAACTCCAAGTCCAGAGCCATTGATATCAACCCCTTCCTTAGCAACCATCACGCAGCTCTTAACAGATGCTGGGTTACGTTCACGCAGAAGATTTGACATATATGCAAGTGTCATACCACTATCTACAATATCTTCAACAATTAGAACATGCCTACCTTCAATAGATTGTCGAAGATCTGAAATCATACGTACCTCACCACTAGACGTACTTTTTTGGTAACTTGCTAAAGCAATAAAATCGACAGAGTGTTTAACGGTAAGATTTCGAGCCAAATCCGCAGTAAAAATAAAAGCTCCTCTTAGAATACTTACTAAAAGCAATGAATCTGCGTCAGCATAATCTTGACTAATCTCATTAGCCAGCTCAGATATACGCCCAGAAATTTCTTCTTTAGAAACAAGCACCCTCTCTATATCATTCGTAACACTCATTATATCCACCTATATCTCCGAAAATATTTGCATCAGCCATAATACTAGGCTGACTTACATATCTATTATCTCACTGAATTCAAAGCCTATTACACTCAAAACTAGAGTTTTATGTACTTAGTGACTAATTCTTCGTTGCCAGCCGAATACATGTTGCCATCCATGTCAACCCAGATACCATGTGCATTAAAGGGAGTACGAATCCGTGTAATCACATTACCGTCAAGATCGAGCATGGTCATTCCAGGTACCTGATCGGTGACAAATACAACATTTTCACTGTCAATAAAAATATCCATGGGGTGAAAAAATCCAGTCCATTTTGTTATATACACTCCATTTGTGTCGAAGATTTGCACACGATTATTTTCACGATCACAAACATACACGCGATCATCTGCTACCCATATTCCATGTGGAGTGATAAATTGCCCTGGATCACTACCCCATGCTCCCCATGTTTTAATGTGCACACCTTTCGAAGAAAAATGATGGATACAAGAATTCGCATAGCCATCCGCTACAAAAATATCGCCATCGCTTGAGACAGCGATATCAGCAGGATGATTGAATGGTTTTTGAAGAGCAGGTTTGTCTCTACGGCCTATCTTCAATAGGATGTTACCTTGCAGATCATACTTCACAACCTGATGGGCATCTCTATCACAAACAAAAACCTCATCATTAGAGGTTATGAATAATCCATGAGCGTCCATTAGTTGATCGTTTCCCCAAGAGTCTAAGAACTGACCTTCACGTCCAAACATCAATATCGGTGGGTCTTGGCGCTGATAAACATAGACATTACCTGACGAATCAGTAGCTACATGCGACGTGTTTCCCCAAAATAATCCAGAGGAAAGTAGTCCAAAAGGATGTTCAACCTTATAGACATACTTACCTGTTCCTACAATAAAATTATGCAATATGACCTTTTATACTTTTCAATAGTAACTACTGTAATTTTATTACCGCTATCATTGTATCAGACCCCTTCTATTTCAAATTCTATTTCAGATATGTTATTGTATTTGAGTACTTTAGGATTGTGATCTACGTCAAGATCTTTTGACAGAAATCCTTGTCCGGTCTGATAATTCACTAGCTGGGTTGGGTTAGGATTCGAGTTAAGAATCAGAAATGTCGCACCAACATCATTTAGAATATATCTGTCAAGCGAATGCCAAGTGCCCCGCCTAAAAGAGAATCCTACAGAAGGGTCTATGAGGAAAGCACGCACATCTTCTGGTGACGGAATATCATATAGGTTATCTGGATCAGTTGGGGCAGCAACACATACTACAGATGTTCCGCCGCTCAATTGAACAAAACTCTGTGTAACCCCAAAATGTCGTTCAAGTTGGTAAAATCTCAGACTACTTTTCGGCTGCCAAATCACCTCCACTGTAGACTTACCATCGTGGTCATATGTAGTTGGAGAAATGATGCGATGGTCAGAAGATTGTTTAGTAGCATACCAAAGTTCACCAAAAGGCTGAAAACTTTCATCCTCCATAGGTTCAACTGCAAGTACATAAGTTTTGGTCATAAAATGTTATTTTCCTTCTCTCAAATAATTGTTCCCTTCAATTTGTAGCTTCCATTATTTTGTAAATACCACCCGCATAATCAACAACATAAACCTCACCCACTTCATCCTCACCAAAAGAACTAATTTGAAGATCACTCTCGATGAGCAATGACTCACTCCACCCCCCAGCAACTGTCTTAGATAATTCCCAAATTGAACCCGAGCAGAAATCTCCGTACAAGTAAGATCCTTTCATATGAAGTAGCGCTTCTCCTCGATACACATACCCACCTGTCACCGAGCATGCACCATTAGAGTGATGATAATCTACTATTGGTGCCGAATAGAGTTCAGACTCACACCCCAGACGATAACAGTTACTACCTTCCATATTACTCCAGCCATAATTTTCGCCACCCAGGCTATCAGCTGATTGAAAGTTAATTTCCTCCCAATCATTCTGTCCAACATCAGCTATATAAAGATCGCCAGTGATTCGATCAAAACTGAAACGCCAAGGATTACGCAAACCATATACCCATATCTCAGATCTTGCCCCCTCATTGGCAAAAAACGGATTGTCTGATGGAACAGTATAACCGACAGAACTTTCAATACTCACTCTAAGAATTGAGCCCAACATAGTCGCCAAATTTTGTCCGTTTTGTTGAGGATCACCTGCTAGACCACCATCTCCTAAGCCGATATAGAGATTACCATCCGGACCGAAAGCAATCTGTCCACCATTATGGTTGCGATATGGCTGAGATTGTGTTAACACCTCGATCCCACTTTGGTAATCTGCACGATTAGCATCACCTGAAACTAAAAATTTCATGACTACAGTGTCCCCATTGTTGTCAGAGTAATGAACAAAAAATTGTCCGTTATCAGAATAGTTGGGATCGAACGCTAATCCTAACAATCCTTGTTCTGAGGAACTCCGAGTTATCCTATCCTTCAGATCTAAAAATGGGGTGTCCAACACTTTACCACCACTTACTATATAGATAGCACCGTTTTGCTCAACAACAAACAGTCTAGCAGTACCATCGCCAGAGTGTGTAACATAGATTGGCCTCTGAAATCCATCGACTACTAATTCCAGTGAATAATTCAGCACCGGTGACTTTATAGGTGTACTGGTTATAGCCAAGCTAGTAGGAATTCCGACACTATCATTATCTGCTGCGTCCAAGTTTGTGACAGTCGCACAAGCATTAAACAAGCCCAACGAAATAGATAAGAACACTAATTTTCTAATTTCAATCAAAATATGCATCCCATAAATATAAACCACATTTGTTAACCGCCATAACACTCGCAAGAACGCAAACTAAGTGATAACTTCACGTAGTAATTTCTTTCTTCTCATTGAGTCTAGAAGCATCAAAAATCGCAAAAGGAAGGTAACACATTGTTGCTATTAACAGAGCAACCACTGGTAACCAAAAAATATATCCTGGCCAAACATCAAGAAAATCAGCCAGTGTGGGTACAACGGGTGCTTGCATCAAAAGCATGTAGTTCCCACCTGTAACTACATTGATAGGATAAACAACAAGAGCATAGAGAATTGTTACCAGAACTGTCTTACGCAACGAACTCCAGGTAGGTCGTACTTTCTCAACAATTAGCATCCACAACACTGCTAGTATAACCATACTGTGGCTAGCAAAATACCAAAAATAATGAAAGTGTGGAAAGTTATACCCTCGCAAATCAGGCGTTAATATAGCCTGTACAGATCCAGCAATAGCCCAAAAGTAAAGTACCTCAAAAATACTGTATTTACGCTTAAGCAACATAAATATACTTAGTATCGCTCCAACACTACATAGGTGCAAAGGTAAGGCATGATTGATATGCCAGACTCCTACTATTAAGGCCCAGACATGCCAAGATACTTCTATTAATATTAGGGAACTAGCGAGTCCAAGTCTCAATCTATTAACTTTTTCCAGATCATTGCAATATTTTGCGTAACACAAAACGAATATCAATGTGAAGGTTATAGTCAATAAAGTATATATATGATACTCAGACAGTATATAAAAATCACTTTCCGACCCGTTAGGTGAAAAAAATACTTTCAAAGGTACCTCACCGAAATTTGTATATACATATAATTCAGTTTACATCCGATGCAATTATACGTTGATGTCGTTAGATATATGCAAGAGAACTAATATTTGTCGTTATATACCGTCTAAAGGTATACT
>CAJWIA010000088.1 GCA_913040765.1 uncultured Anaerolineales bacterium
AATTGAGGCATCAGCAGACAGGTAGGATTGCAGCACCAACAGGCTCCAGTTTATTTAGGAGTACAAAAAAAAGGAATTTGATTATGACGACGTCAATAGAAACTGATTCGAAGATCCTCGAGTTGATGGAAGAGCAAAATCTCGAGTCTGAAAGCCGACTGTGCGATCTTGGGGAATTTGTGGGCGCGTGCGTGGATCAGGGAATGATTCGCCCTAAACCCATTTTCAACACAGTCTTCGTTGAAACCTGCGGAGATTCGTATCTTAGGCCAAGAAATTGGGCGGGTAGAATCCCGGACCGCAGCAAGGAGCCTCTGTTAGCGCAAGATTTGGTCGCCGGAGCTCACATTGGGCCGGATGCAACAATTCGCATATTAGGTGCATTTCTCAATCTCGGAATGGAACTTGGTATTCACCGCCCATTCTTACTTGATAGTATCTGGTTAATTGGCCTGGACACCGAGTTGCGTGGGCAAAACAAGCTGGCAGGCTATCGGCGGCGGTTTGGTTAGAACCGTGATCTGCGCATCATAAGCACTCTTTGCGCCGTAGCGACAAATGAATAGGAGGGAGATGACATTCATGAAACCAAAACAATTAGTGAGGTTATAGAATGAGCGAACTTAATTCTGTCATTCATCAACCAATTCGCCTGCAAATAATGTCTTTGGTAACATCCTTGGATGGTGAAATGCATATAGAATTCACCTATCTCCAGAAAATTCTACAAGTCACAGCTGGAAATCTTGGAGCACATTTACGTAAACTTGAAGATGAAGGTTTCATCTCTATTCAGAAAACATTTTTGTCTCGCAAACCACATACTTATATTGAAACCACTCCCTTAGGACATCAAGCATTTGCTGAACATGTAGCTGCTTTAGCTGATATATTGCAGCAAACACCTATAACCAAACTAGACGAGTCAAACTGACTCGCTTACAGGTTCGGCTCAACAGAACCAACTCTCAGTTAGACCAGCAGGTATTGGACGTTTCTGGGATACTATTCTAGTAAATGGTGGGATCTTGCCTATCATAGCATATGCTAATTCTTCTATAACAGAAAACATTTTGCTATGATCTATATCTTCATTTTGTGACTGTCGAACAACTGTATTGATTTGCGACCACAATTGTTCCATGCGAACATCTGGATGAGACCATTTGTAGGTGAAATTCGCTGCATCCAAATCGTCTAGCCATTCTGCATTGGCATGCTGCTCTAATAGCGCAGATCCAGGTGGAATTAACAACCTAAGACTGAATTGTACAGGATCTATATTTTGCACTAAATCATTATCCCGCACGAAATCAAGTAATTCTAAATAATCATCTAACGTTGCCCATGGGGTAAAAGGAAGTAGAGATGGGCGCCAAGGTATTTGTGCTTTCTTCATTACACCTAGCACTTGTATTATGTCTGACTTAGTATGGCCTTTTTCCAGCACATCAAGCACATCGTCATTTAGTGTCTCCAGAGCAGATATAACAAATGCACATCCAGCAATCTTCATCTCCGGCAGTAAATGCTTGTGTTTTAGAAGATGAGGGATTCTAGCAGTAAAGTCAAATGTAATCTCTGGAAACTCAGCATGCATAGAAGCAACCACTCTGCGTGCGTGACTTGGACCATTTAGAAAATCAGGATCACTAAAGCTTATATGTCGCACTCCCTGATCGACCTGATTACGGATATCAGCAATGACAACATCCTCAGGGACCACGAAAAACTTACCTTGGTATACAGGTGTTACTGGACAATGCCTACACACATACTTACATCCTCTAGTTGTCTCCGTACTGCCAGCCAAATGCAACTCACCCTGACCATCTCGAAACCGAGCATAACTACCGAACTGGGGCAAATCAGCACGCGCAGGCACCACAAATGAGGTTCTCTGTAATACTGGTTTAGCCACACTCTGGCGAGTTCTAACTCCCGACGGCGGTCTATTTTGTTTAAAGGAATCTTCTAGAACTGCTCTGGCCAATTCAACTATTGCAGGCTCAAACTCACCAGAGATAGTGCTATCTGCATACTGTTCTTCACACAAGTAGTCAGCATTTAAGCCAGCATAATCTCCATAAAAGCAAATATGAGTCTGAGGATTTAGTGCGCGAACACGCTTAGACACTGTGACGCCCAATCTCAATGCATTGTGCATTCGAACTGACACTAATACTAAACAGGTACATTTAATATGTTCTTCGTAATCATTTAAATTCTCCACCGCCAGATCTATAGCGGCAGCATTAATGCCATCATCGCGAAGAAATCTCAATGGAGAAGCAAGGCTGAATGGTTGATGACCTAGCTCGTAGCACGAAATCAAAAGCACTTCGGGTAAATTACTACCAACACACATAGTATGATTCTAGCACTTTGTACAACAAATGTCTCTTAGTATTTTGTATTCAAGCATAGTACCAATTTCACATTGCTTATAACATTTTCTATATGGAGTCAAATTGTGTTCATAAGAACCCGAGACATCAGAATAATTTTGGTACAATAGATTGAGAAAGAACATTCCACCTCTAACAAACTACAGTTAGGTACAATGAAAACCTGCAAAAATACGGACAAATATGTCACCCAAACCATTACGGCGTAATCTTCTGTAATGATACAAAGAAATCTATATTGATAACTGTTCTAACCATTACGCTGCTAGTTTTATTTAATGCCCTATACGTTGCAGCAGAATTTGCTACAGTAAGTGCTAGGCGTACTCGCATAAACCAAATTGCTCAAGACGGAAACGTGCTAGCTCGACAATTACTGCCAATAATTAATGACATTAATCGACTTGATAGTTACGTTGCAGCGTGTCAAGTTGGAATTACAGCAACTTCGCTACTTTTGGGCGCCTATGGACAAAATGTTCTGGCAGTACGAATTGAGCCATTATTATATAAATTAGGTTCATTTGCAGGACCAACTGCACATTCATTGTCTATAACCACTACATTAATAGTCCTCACAGGACTGCAAATGATACTTGGTGAATTACTGCCCAAATCTATTGCTATCCAATACCCAGAGAAAGTCTCTCTAGCAACTCTTCTACCCATGCGATGGTCACTTCGCATATTCCAACCCCTTATATGGATATTTAACGGCAGCGGGAAATTACTACTCAAAACACTAGGTTTGGATACTGATAATAGACACAGTACAGCACATACCCTTCCAGAAATTCAACTACTAGCAGCCGATAGTAAAGACGCTGGAATACTGACATCAGGTGCCTATTTGATGCTTAGAAATACATTGCGATTACGCAATCTCACTGCTAAACATATTATGACACCTCGCAAGCTTTTAATGACCGCGCCAGATACAATGCCCACCTCTAAATTATTGCCGATATGCACTGAGTCAGGCTTCAGTAGAATCCCAATCTATAGTGAAAACATAGACAACATAATAGGTTTCGTGCATATCAAGGATTTGCTGCGTATGTATTGGCAAGGCCATGAGGATATCACAACAATATTGCGGAAAATTATATTTATCAATGAAACATTGCCAGCCGCAGATATCTGGAAGACTCTTTCAGCTAAACGGCAGTACATATCAATTGTTTTAGATATGAACGAACATATTACTGGGATCATCACATATGAAGACCTAATTGAAGAGGTATTTGGTGAACTTCAGGATGAATTTGACATAGGGACCATAAATATTTCAGCAGACACTACAAATAGAATAGCTTTACATGCAGACATGCTAATCTCGGATGTCAACGAGTACTTGGGTACCAATCTGCCAATCATGTCGTCAGACACAATTGGTGACTTAGTGCAGAAACAAGTAGTGCAATCACCGAAAATTGGTGACGAAATTATAGTAAGACCTTCTATGATAAAAATGCGAGTCGAAGATATGGAAGGCCCAAAAGTTACAAAAGTTTCTGTTTCCGTTTCTGATGCTACACACACAATAAATCCTTCAGAAGATTAGACATGACACATCATTCATTTTACTCCTTAGGAATTTCAGTACAGCCCACCAGCCTTATATTGCCAATACTAGTCACGATATTTCTAGTTCTGGTAAATGGTCTGTTTGTAGCAGCAGAATTTGCAATAATCGGAGTGCGGCCGACTCAAGTGGAACCGCTAGCAAAAGCAGGGAACAAACGTGCAAGGCTAGTTTTGAAAATTCTTGAATCTCCAAATGCTACCAACAAGTATATAGCCACTGCACAACTAGGTATTACCCTAGCATCCCTAGGTCTTGGCATGTATGCCGAACCCCGCATTGCGCTTTTTATCGAGCCTTATATAAATAAGTTTACCGGAACATCGCTGAACGATATTGTTATACATTCCATAGCAATGCTGATTTCACTGGCTTTTCTAACCTACATGCACGTAGTCTTAGGAGAAATGATTCCCAAATCATTAGCACTTAGTAATCCTAAACGTGCTGCTTTGACAATAATGAGCACAATGTATTGGGCTCAGAAATTTCTATCCTTACCAGTATCAGGACTAAATTTTTTAGGAGATAGTTTACTGCGCCTACTAAAAGTACGCCCACCTGAAAGTGATGCTCGTTTACATTCAACTCGAGAACTAGCACAAATTGTTAGTGAAAGTGCCTTAGGTGGAAAACTTCAGGACAACGAAAAAATGTTGCTTCTAGGAGTGTTCAGATTTGCGGAACAAAAAGTACATCAAATCATGACACCTCGCAACCGAATTCAAGCCATTTCATATGATACGCAGTTAGACCAAATCATGACTCAGGTTAGTGATAGCCGATATAGTCGTTTCCCAGTATATCGTAATGATCTTGACCATATCATTGGAATACTTCATGTGAAAGACCTAGCAAGCCAGCAGTTGTTGGACAATGACAAATTATTTGACTTACGTCTACTGATGAGACCAGCACCATATATACCAGAACATACTCCCCTAACCAATATGATGTCAGCTTTTAAGCGCAACCATGTTCATATGGTGGTGGCTCTTGATGAATATGGAGGTACTGCTGGCATAGTAACATTGGAGGATTTAGTAGAAGAGATAGTAGGAGAAGTACGCGATGAATTTGATCTGTATTCCGAACCTGTAGTGATAACATCCCCTACAACATTAGAAACTCTAGGAAGTTGCCCAGTTAATATACTTCAGGAATATGTAGATTTGGGTTCCCGCGATAACCTTCCTGACGTAGAGACTGTCAGTGGATTATTAATGACGTGGCTTGGTAGACCACCACAACCAAAAGATCACTATATACATAATGACAATATACTATTCACCGTACTGTCAGTTGACGGATTCACTGCTACGAAAGTGTGTGTGGAATTCCCAGTACCATCAAAAGAATCTAGTGTTACCAAGGATTAGACCATATTTCTGTTATTAGTAAAATAAGATTATAGTAATAGTGATTGTACTTCTATATCATCTTGTGAATTCACTACCTGCATAAGTTGCTTACGTAATTCCTCACAATAACCGGTAGTATGATTCGAGAAATCCAACTCATAACATTTATCATCACTTTCATAAACCACCATAACAAATCTGTCTTCACCTGGAAAACTATTTAATACATTGAAAGCCCACTTTACACGCAATTGATAATCACTTTGATTATCCTCTGGGCGTAAAGTCACTACAATGCGCCTTGGAGATTCACTTGATTGGTCTCCGATAGCTGCCTGAGGTTCTGGCAATACCTCAGAACTAGGATACTCTTTGACAATTAAATCATCCTCATCAGTTTCTGAGACCAACTCGGTGTCGGGGAGCTGTAACTCATTAGTTTCATGTGTAGCAACAGTTGTTTGTACATTGACCATTGTATCAGAGTCTTGGTGATTATCCTGAGGATGAATACGTTGCGATAAGCTCTGTGGCATTACCTGTTCATCGGCAATCTCCACCACCCTAAGCTCACGATCTATACTGTTCACCAACAAATTTGCTTCACCACGTTTTGTGTCAACTTTACCATTTACAGCCACGAGCGTGTCAATTTCGAGCCAATCATTTACCTGTTTCCATACATCAGGAAAAACCACCAAATCCGCAAAACCATGCAAATCCTCTAGAGAGACAAAAGCCATTGGATAACCTTTCTTAGTAATGTGTACTCTAATGTTCGCAATTGTGCCAGCCAAGGTAACTGTTTTTCCGTCCATATCTGACAAATCAATACTGTAGGCAGTAATGATATCCTCAATCTGAGCTATATTAGCTAGCAACGGATGATCACTAATATAGACTCCGACCAAATCTTTCTCCCATTTACGTAATTGTTTCGGAGAAAAATCGTCCACATCATCCACTAAATCAATTTTTGCAGTGCCAACATCTTCAGGAAGAATATCAAACATGCTAATTTGGCCGACCTCCTTCGCCTTATGAATAGCACTACTAGCGCCCACTAATTGTTCAATT
>CAJWIA010000089.1 GCA_913040765.1 uncultured Anaerolineales bacterium
CATTGTTCACAATCCAATGAGTAGTAATGTTAATAGTTTCAAATTCATGAGTGATGTCGTAACCATATAGTCTGAGACAATCAGCAAAACGTGAATCACTTTGGAATTGCGATTCTATTAGATCATTGTCTGTATGATAATATGCTTCAATTTCATTGCGGTGGTTGTTAATGTTGCTAGGCTCCTCATAGACAAACGATCCCCAATGTAGAGGCCCTCTACCTATCGACAAGCATACACCCGCAAATACCACTACGACAACAGCGATTCTCCTAATCCAATATGTAGTCCCAAAAAAGTAAGCCAATGCAGCGCTCGTATTGATTAACAACATGACGGTTCCCCACCTTCCTGGTGACACCCACTCAGTTAGCCAATGGCTCCACCCTAGAACTAAATACAGATAAGCACCCAAAACAAATATAGACACAGCACTAAATAGCCTACTTTGCGCATTTGTTTTTGTTCGCAACCACAAAATCTCAAAGTAGAGGCCGGATGCCAGTAAGCTAGCAGGTAAGTAAATCATATGATAGCGAGCTCCATCAACACCTTTAACAAGTTGAATGCCAAGTTGCGCTACAATTGCCATAGCAATATATGCGTACACATACAATCTTTGTCCACCGCGCACTATTCCTACACATGCAGTTAAAAACCCCACACAAATTGGCACTGCCAAAAAACTCAGTGTGGGCCATATATCTCCATGTGAGTAAACCAACAAAGCCCAGTACCATGGTCCAGTTGTAAAAGACTTGACTTGTTCACCGTAACCTATAGTAAGTGCCAAAACAGGCTCCCATAAATGGTTAAAATACCCGAGATCCGATACTCGCACCTCATTAGTCCTAAAAAACCATTCTGCACCTATCCACCACAATATTAGTGGCATAAACATTACAAGGAATATGTGCCACTTACCTGATATGTTTTTACATAATTCAATTAAGGGGTTTTTGTCATTTTTACAAAGCAAATTTATAGCTGTTACTAATGGAACCACAAATAAAATTGCAATACCTTTGACTAAGAACACAGCCAAAGCCAACACTGTGCCGCCAGATATAATCCATACATGCCTCAATCTCCACTTGTTCCGCATCAACACGTATGATATCAAGAGAGTTGCTACGAACAGTACTGTCTCAGCATATTGCGATTTTGAAGACATATAAACATGCAAATCGTTTATGCTAAGTAATAATGCCATCAATCCAGGTATTGGATGAGGCAATATCTCAACAGCTACTCTATAAAAAACAGCAATACCCAGTATTCCCCAAAATAATGGCACTATTCTATATAGTTTTGTGTCGGTTCCCTTGTACAAAATTTCCTCATGTCCCGGTGTTAGTTCCACAAGACTTGTTTGCATGAACCACCACAGAGGAGCTAGAAATTGCCCATTACGAAGAGGTACTCCAAACATTTTTGTGAACAGTCCAGTATCTAGATGACGATCTGGACCAATACCGAGCATATCTCGCGTACCACTTTGCGTAATACGTGGCTCATCAGCTAAATATGGGTATTGAAACACTCCGTGAATCCTAATCCACGTACCTAAGCCAAAAGCCGCAAATAAGCACAAAATAGAAAGATATCTTATTTTAGAACCGTAAGTAGATATGAGTTTGACCATAGTTAATAATCGCCTGATAACATCTCTTATATCACATATTGTACAAAACAAAACCTACCCACTTGTTCAACAAAGCAGATAATCACTTCAGTATGATAAACTAGAATATTGCTATAGTGATTTATACGCCTATTTTATGCTGCCTTTTTTACTAGCCATCCCAACTGTACTGGTCGGTTTATTTTGTCTTTGGCCAATATTAAGTCGGATACTCAGTCCTATATCAATAGGACGATCAGGGGTACTGGCTGCGACATTTGGGCTTAGCACTGGAACTTTATCTTTATACATGCTGACGCTTGGGCTATTACCAGGTGGACAGCTACAATCTAACTTAGTAATACCAGCGCCTTGGATTATTTTCATTACTGGGTTGATACTCACAAAAACCTATATAGTCCTACCAAGGATCAAATTAAATACAATCACTTTCTGGCTTAGCATAATATGTATATCTGGGTTTGTCATCATATTAATCAATGCTTTTTTATATCCGTTTTATCGTTACGATGTTCTTGCACGATTTGCACCAAATGCACGACTATTATTTGAAAACTCTGCAATACCCAACTCATTAACTGGCTATCCACTAGCAATACAAATGCTGTACTGCTTTGCTTTTATGTCCATTAACGCCGTAAATGATCATTTGGCGGGTCTAGTGGTAGCAGGCTATTCAGGAACTATGATCTTGACAACATTTGCTATTGCGCGACTGATTTTCTCAAAACGTGCTGGATGGGCTGCTGTAATACTTTTGCTTAGTTCTCATATGTTTGTGGATTGGTCAACTTCAGGATATGTAGATGTACCAGTAGGTGTCTATCATGGGTTATGTTTTCTTTTTGCTTTCATTTGGATGCAAACTGGGGGACAACGCTGGGCCCTAATTGCAGGAATTATGGCAGGACTTGCGTTGTGGACTAAACAATCAGCGCTGGTGCTATTACCAGCTTTGGGCATTGTACCTTTACTAAGAATACGAACAGGAAGTTCAGCAATGACTGAAACAAGAAATAGCTTAACTGTATTTGGATCAGTACTGCTTATAGCGGGTCCCTGGTATCTACGTAGTTTAATAATAGCTGGTCCTGGTGCCGTCGTACCGGCTCCTGGCGCATATGATGCTCAATACATTAACAATTCCGTCTATCAGTTAGCTACATTCATTAGTTCAACTGAAGAATGGGGTATTTGGTTGGGGACATCCATTGTGTTTGGACTTACATTGTGTAGTATACATTTCTGGAAACCAGAGGTCGATAATGTGTCACATAAGTCCATCGAAAGAATGTCTCGCTCCTGGCTACTTGCAGCTTTTGTGATACCCTATCATATTATATGGTGGCAAAACTTTTCGTATGATACTCGTTACTTGCTAAGTTCAATGCCCATATACGCAGCTATAGCAGGTCATGGAATAGACTGGGCATTAAACCGAATACCCTACACATTCAGTCGTCAAACCTTGATCACTATAGTACTAGCAATTGCACTAGTCCTTTCTGGCTCAGTAGGTCGACTAGGAGCTGTGTACAACTTAATGATCCACCCTCTGCAAACTGATGATGAAAAGCTGGAACGTCTGAGTGCAGAATCATGGACTTTAGTAAAGCATATCCGATCCATAATTCAACCCGGATCAAAAATATATGCTATGGATGGTGCACTAGCTTATTGGTTACACGATTATGAATTCAAACAAGGATACCCTTTCGTCTTGAACGATTTACTTGGACATGAATATCTGGTCACTTCACCAACGGCAGATTTGGTCTATGAATTTTATGATATTACTAATAATGAAGTCGTTCGTAGCTTAGGTGATATAGACGTTCTACCGTTGTTCTATCAACACACTGACAAAATTGCAGTCTATCAAATTGGCGAACTAGAACATTGATTACAGTCGCTAACTACGTACTGGCGTTGGTTGCAGTACCATTATCGATAGTCTATATCGTGCCATTGATACACAAGTCTCGCTTGGATCCTCCCACTGCTTTGTTTTGGCCTCTATGTGTAATTCTAGGCTTAGGTTTATTTACATTAATATTCATGCTAGTTGCATTCTATGGCGTCACCAGTGGACTAGTATGGATCATCTTAGTAAGTCTATGGGTTATTAGTACGATAATCGGGAATTGGCCTCAACAGCTAAAATACACTTCAACATGGTGGAAAAATACACGTGACAATCCTCAAAAGCTAATGGTTGGGTCTGCTATTGCTTTTATTTTTGTAGTTATCATGGCCCAAGCCACCTACTACCCATTTACTGGAGATGATGAAATAAGTCGATATGCATATTACGCTCGACTAATGTATGAAAGAGGAGAGCTGACTCCTGCAATTCGCGGATATCCACCTCTGTTACCTGCAATATATGCTAGCAATTTTTTTGCTGCCGGGCAAATAGTGGAACAAGTCGCAAAACTATATCCGGTAATTATCTCCGCAATGACTATTTTGGTGACATATGGTCTTGCACGATATTGGTTTGGTCAAATAGCAGGATATACTGCTGCATTTATCCTGTCCTCCACACCATTGTTTATACATTGGTCTCCGGTAGGATATGTAGATATAGCCACTGGGTTATGTTTCGCCACATGTGCGTTTACTGTTGAAATATGGCGAAGGAATCAACAGACAAATTGGGCCATAGTGACTGGGATGGTGGCCGGGATTGGCATATGGACCAAACAGGCTGGATTCGCAATTATAGGTCCGTTAGCAATTATATGTGTACAAATGATAGTGAAGAATTACAACTCTGGCAGCAAACCATATAGCCGTTTACTGCCAAACCATGTGATAGTTATTTTCTTCACCGCTATATTGATAGGTGGCTGGTGGTACATACGTAATGCATATTACGATGGTTGGGCTTCAGCAGTGCCCAGCGCAGGACTATATCACATAATGAATGCCACCAACACGCCTGAACAAATAGTCCCTTTTATCGGAAGATTTTCCGAATTTGGTTTAGCTACTTCTCCTATGTACATTGTAGGATTAATATGGGCGTTTTGTACTTTCAAAAACCAAACTATACAACGTATATTGTTATGGTGTCTCCCATATACCTTATTATGGTGGTGGCGCTTCTCATTCGATCCACGATTCCTATTATCGATACTACCATTCTATGCAATACTAGCGGGAGGAGCAGCCGACGCAATTTTGTCAAGAATTAATCTTACGTTGTACCCAAAACTATCTTCTCTTATATTGCTCAGCACAATTATAGTAATTACTGCCGTTGGAGTATTTCAATCACGTCTGGGGGGCATCATACAGTGGGCAACAAATCCTAAAGCTACATACGCAGAAAGAGTATATCGAGCTAAAGGTGACTTATATCATACTGTGCAGTATCTGCTCGACAATAGCAACTCTGAAACGCTCATATATTCCACAGATGGTCGCCTAAGGTACTATTTGGTTAATTATGACATTTCAGTTGGTTACCCTAATATACACGAGCTCCAAAACCATGACTTATTTGTAGTAGGGTCTCGAGCACAGTTAGTGTACGATACTACATCACAAAAAGATTCCAATCCTTATATCTATCTCAATGATTCCAAAAGATTTAAGATGGTATATACAGGACCATACCACAAGATGATAATCTACGAAGTGCTAACAAACTAGACAATTATTTAACTGGGTACTTCCTAAATAAAAAGCTCTCGCGGAAAATAAAAACAACATTGTTAATCCCATCTCTATACCTTCTCAGATTAGTATGGCTGTCACGCTTGTCAGGCCTATAAGTAATTGGTACCTCAGCTACACTTAAACCACTTTGCCGACTCTTTATTGTAGTTTCTGGACCAAACACCATCCCATGAGACTGAAATTCCAATCCATCCAGAGACGTCTTTCTGAAACCTTTTAATCCACAACAAATATCTGATATGCCGGTTCTACATAATATTCGAGCCATAATACTCATTACAGGATTACCAATGTATCGATGAGAAAATGGCATTGCTCCCGAAAGGATTTTACCTCTTAGACGACTACCAATGACGTAGTCATAGCCCTCCTCAAACTTTATCAAAAAATCTATGATATCAGCACAAACATAAGTTCCATCTGCATCCATTTTGAACACGTATTTTCCGCGAGCTGCATTCATGCCTACCCTACAAGCATTACCATAACCTTTTTCAGATGCGTGGACAACAATTGCATTATTCGCCTTGGCAAGAGAAACAGAATCATCAGTTGATCCATTGTCAGCAATCACAACTTCCCCTCGCAAACTACCATTCTCAAAAAAATCATTGGCTTCTCGAATACATTGCACGATGGTTTTAGACTCATTTAGGCAAGGCATAACAATAGAAACATCTATTCCTACATCCGAATTATCTGAATCAGTATTTTTTCCTCTAATCATATCCATCCTTATATCTTAGGTGCCACAACCATGATGATTCAACTATGCTCTCTAGATCAGTATAATTTGGATTCCAGCCCAATTCACCTCTAGCTTTAGCAGCTGAAGCAACAAGAACAGCTGGGTCTCCGGAACGTCGTGGTTTTATTCGTACTGGAATTGCACATTGTGAAATTCGCTCTGCAGTAGCAATTACTTCCTTAACTGTAAAACCTGTTCCGTTACCAAGATTATATGTAGGATTATTAAGATTCTCTATTCTTTCAAGGGCAAG
>CAJWIA010000090.1 GCA_913040765.1 uncultured Anaerolineales bacterium
TGCATTTTTAAAGCACGAATGGTTGCAACAAGAACCACAGCATTTGGTATAAGTCCACTATACCGACATTTAATATCAAAAAACTTCTCCATACCTATATCAGCACCGAAGCCAGATTCAGTCACCACATAACCATCAGACCCGACCAACTTGAGCGCAATCTGATCTGCAACAATTGATGAATTACCATGTGCTATATTGGCAAACGGTCCTGCATGCACTAAGGCAGGAGTGCCTTCCAATGTCTGCATCAATGTTGGCATTATCGCATCTCGCATAAGTACAGTTAACGCGCCACCAACGCCCAAATCATCCGCAGTTATGGGCACTTCTTCTTTATTTGTACCAATAACCATCCGTCCCAATCTCGCACGCATATCGGCCAAATCAGTAGTCAAAGCTAAGATAGCCATAATTTCGCTGGCAACTGTAATATCGAATCCCGTTTGCCTTGTTTTTCCTTTTTCCTTGGGACCTTCTCCAACAGTAATGCGACGTAAAAACCTGTCATTCACATCTAAAACACGTTGCCAGGTAATGCTATCGGGATCAATATCGAGCCGCACAAACCTTCTACGCTCTTCTTCGGTCAATTCATCGGGATCCATCTTGTCAATCCCAAGTTTTTTAAGTCTTCTCAACATAACAGATGAAAACTTTTGCCCACCTTCACCATCAGACGGACACAATCTACCGAACAATGCATCATCGGTTTGCGTTGACTCATGAAACATTCGTGCATCTATAGCTGCAGCCAACAGATTGTTTGCCGCAGTGATAGCGTGTAGATCTCCAGTCATATGCAAATTGAATTCTTCCATAGGAATTACTTGACTGTAACCTCCACCGGCAGCTCCACCTTTGATGCCAAATGTAGGGCCCTGACTAGGCTGCCGAATGCAGGTGATCACTTTCCTGCCTAGATGAGCACCAAGAGCCTGACACAAACCTACGGTGGTCGTAGTCTTTCCTTCTCCTAGAGGAGTAGGAGTGATAGCGGTGACGTCTATATAATTCCCGTTTGTTCTATTCGACAATCGCTCTTTAACATTAAGCTTTACCTTGGCTTTATAGTGACCATATGGCACTAATTCATCTAACTCTAACCCGATATCAGCAGCAATATCAGTAATAGGTAAGGGGTCAACAGATTGAGCAATATCAAGATCGCTAGGTACAGGCGATAATAATTCAGATAATTTCCTTTTCATGTACTTCTTCACTTGTTTAATATATCAGCACAAAGAACGGGTTTTGGGACAGTTTCTACCATCTGCCTCGATCCAATCTTACTGAACGATCTGGTAAAAGTTCCTTGCCAACTCGATTAATATACACTGCACATGCTTTAAATTCAGGTATTTTTGCTTGCGGATCCAAGGCGTCAACTGTAAGCAAGTTAACCGCTGCCTCTGAAAAATGCATGGGTATAAATAAAACTCCAGGACTTGTTTTCTCAGTTACGCTTGCTCTTAGTACAACTTTACCTCTCCTGGATCCTACCTCTACTGCATCGCCATCATCTAACCCAGTACGAACTGCGTCTATAGGATGAACATCCACTCTAGCCTCGGGATATAAATCATCCAGCTTGGAATTACGAGTCATAGTCCCACCATGCCAATGTTCTAATAAACGACCAGTGGTTAATATAAATGGGTATTCATCATCAGGTGCTTCAAACACCGGAACATATGTGAGCGGGAAAAATTTTGCTTTACCAGATGGGAAACTTTTTTCAAACAAATAGGGAGTTCCAGGATGTTTCTCGTCCGGCACTGGAGTTTGCAATCCAATTTTATCTATCCTTTTATACGAAATACCTCGATATTCAGGCACAACTTCTCCCATTTCCTGCAAAATCTCCTCAGGTCCGTTATATCTCCAGAATGTAGATCGCGACCGTTCTAGTAACTCTTCTGATCTTTGAGCAAGATCACATATTATCTCCCAATCACCACGTACTTGTCCCATCGGTTCAATTGCCTTTCGAACGCGTTGTACTCTCCTGTCAGTATTTGTAAAAGTACCATCCTTTTCCGCCCATGAAGTTGCCGGCAAAAATACGTCGGCATATGCTCCCGACTCGTTTATAAACAAATCTTGAGCAACAAGAAACTCCAATTCTTCCATATGTTTTTTTGTCTTATTAAGATTGGGTTCGGTCATCATAGGATTCTCACCCATAATATATAGTGCTCTTACCCCCTCTTCTCCAACACTGGACAATATTTCAGTTGTAGTGAGACCTTTATCAAGGCTCAGGCTACCTGCCTCCATATTCCATGCATCCTCCCATTTAGTCGCGTTCTCCTTTTTGTCTACTTCCATATATCCAGGATAATGATATGGCATACATCCCATGTCAGAGGCACCTTGCACATTGTTTTGTCCGCGCAATGGATTAAGTCCAGTTCCTTCTCTACCAACATGGCCAGTTAGCAAGGCTAAATGAACCAAACTTAAAGCACTAGACGTACCATGCGCCAATTGAGAAATGCCCATACCCCAATATATTGCCCCGCGCTGAGCCTCAGCATACATACGCGCGGCCTTCACTATTAAATCCTGTTCCACACCTGAAATACTTTCAGCATATTCAGGAGTAAACTCCTGGACAGATTTCTTGAATTCGCTAAATCCCTCTGTACGATCCGCAACAAATTTTGTGTTTATCAGCCCTTCATTAATAATGACATTTGCCATCGCAGTGAACACAGGAACATTTGTGCCAGGTTTTAATGGTAGCCATAGAGCCGCATAATCGCAAAGCTCAAGCTTGCGTGGATCTATCACAATAAGTTTTGCACCATGTTTCTCAACGGCGGCTTTCATTTGCAAAGCAATAATAGGATGATTCTCTGGAGTGTTTGACCCTGTCACTATGAAACAGTCACTTTTGATAACTTCGGCAGCTGTATTACTCATTGCTGCAGAGCCAATTGCCATTTGTAAAGCCACTACTGACCCAGCATGACATAATCTAGTACAGTGATCAACATTGTTTGTAAGGAACACAGATCTAAACAACTTTTGCAGCAAGTAATTGTCCTCGTTAGAGGCTTTTGCACAACAGTAAACCGCTAGGGCATTTGCTCCGTCACGCTGATGTATCTTTACCAACCGCTTGGCTACATAATCAAGAGCTTCATCCCATGAAACCTCTACCCATTGGTCAACATCAAATGCTTGTACCCGCTTACCAGCTTCTTGGGGTTCTTTTCGAATCATTGGTGAAGTAATTCGCCTATCGCTATAAATATAATCATAACCAAAGCGACCCTTCACACATAAATTACCTTGATTTACTACATTGTTAAAATCGGACGTCACGCGATAGATATAATCGTCTTTTATATGCAAATCTAGTCCACATCCAACCCCGCAATATGGGCAGGTTGTTGTCACCATCCTACTGCCCTCTAAAACTGTCACATTATCACCTCTGCCACTAACCAGTTTGGTAAGGTCTTTCTTGTCTACGTTTCTTTTTCCGTCTCTTAGCTTGAGTAAGCTTTATAATTTCATCCTGTTCATGCCCAGTTTCCAACAACCATTCACGTTTAGGCTTAAGTGCACCAGTAGGGCAAACACCCACACACTGACCACAAAACACACAGGTAGATAAAGTCAACTGCTGATCATAAAAAGTACTAATGCTAGTTTCATGACCTCGTCCGCTAAAGTTTATAGCAAAAGCATATTGTGCATCATCTGCACATACCTGAACACAGCGCCAGCACAATATACACTGGGAGTAATCGCGAATAAACATAGGATTATCATCAACCACTTCACATTCACGCTCCCATCCTTCGGAAAACCGTTCCCTATCAGCCTTATAATCATTTAGTTGATCCTCAATTTCAGGAGCTTCGCTTAAGTCCACAGCCGAATCTAACATTTCTAGTATAGTTCTACGCGCACGTATAACACGTTCACTAGCGGTACTTACTGTCATATCTGCTTGAGCTTTTGCAACACATGCCGCTGCCAAGACTCGTTGACCTTCAACCTCAACAACGCATAGACGACATAAACCGTATGAGGTACAGTGCTCGTGATAACATATAGTCGGCACATCTGCACCACACTGCACCGCTGCGTCGAGCAATGTAGCGCCTTCCGGTACAGTTGTTCGTTTACCGTCAATGGTCAAAGTTACATTTTTGTTCATCTTTAGAGTTCTAGTCCTCAATCAGATCTGGCCACTTATCCATTGCACTAATTACAGCAGTCGCTGCTGTTTGCCCAAGCCCACATAACGATGCATCAGTCATGGTCCATCCAACGTCAAGTAGCCGCTCCTTATCACCACGCTTTACCTTGCCTCGTACTACTCTATGGAGTATTTCGTATTGCCTCTGTGTCCCCAACTGGCAAGGATAACATTTACCACATGATTCATGTGCAAAGAAATACGCAAGCTCACTAAGAATTATGGGTATATTCCGCAGTTCGTTGAAAACCATCAATACGCCAGAACCAAGAGGTAAATTAGCATCGCGCAGATCCTCGAATGTCAATGGCACGTCCAACTCATCACTTGTAGCAAAAGCTCCAGCAGCTCCGCCTACCAATATTGCTTGTAGACTTCCTCCTTTAATACCTCCAGCAAGATCCTCAATAATATGCCGAAACGTCACTCCGAAAGGTACTTCGTAAACACCTGGTCTTACGACATCACCAGAAAGACAAAACAGTTTTGGTCCTGGAGATTTGTCAGTACCATAACTTCTAAATACATCTACCCCATCGCGAATAATCATAGGTATGTTACACAAAGTTTCAACGTTATTCACTACAGTAGGTTTGCCAAATAGGCCATGGGTAGTGGGGAATGGTGGTTTTATACGTGGGAATCCTCTTTTGCCTTCGATTGACTCAAACAAAGCAGTCTCCTCACCGCATATATAAGCTCCTGCGCCAACTCGCACTTCAATATCAAAATCAAACCCCGCACCACAAATATTATTTCCTATAAATCCAGCACAACGTGCCTCATCAATAGCCTCAGTTATTATCTCAATAGACCGTGAATATTCGCCTCTAACGTAAAAATAACCGTTTTGAGCACCTATTGCATATCCTGCAAGCAACATTCCCTCAAGTATCTGGTGTGGATTGGTTTCCATCAGTACTCGATCTTTAAAAGTCCCAGGCTCTGACTCGTCTGCATTACATACGACATATTTCGGTTGACCTTCTGCAACTGAGGCACTCTCCCATTTGACTCCAGTGGGAAAAGCAGCTCCCCCTCGGCCCACCAAACCTGAGACTTTAACTTCTTCTATAACATCAACAGGGTTAACTTCCGCGCATGCTTTCGATAATGCCAAGTACCCACCTCGTGCTTGATAAGTTTCTAAGTCGGTGGGAGTCGATCCACCACAGTCACGTGTCAAAACACGAATATCGCCATCAATTATGCTAACCGGTTGCTTTGCATCTAACGCAAGCCACTCACTAGTTCTGTCTGCATTTAACGAAGTTATTGCTATATCACCCACCAATGCAGCTGGAGCCTGATCGCACAATCCTAAGCAGGTAGTGCTTTCTATTGTCCATTCCCCATCTTCAGTCGTCTCATCTGGTTTAACTCCCAAATAGTCGCATGCATTGTCCAACACTTCTTTAGCACCAGCTATGGAACAACTAGGATCAGCACACACTCGTACAATAGTACGACCTACTGGTCTACTATAGAGCATCGTATAAAAATCAATTACTCCAAATACGTCCGCCAGCGGAACCTTAAGTGCATGCCCGATAGTCGCAGCCACTGACTCCGATATCCAACCATACATTTCCTGCGCCATATGTAGTGCCGGCAACAAACCTGAGCGCCCTTCAGTAGCAAATGGAGCGATATTATCTAGAAGCTTCTGATTATTTTTTGGCTTTTCCAAACTATCTTTTTGCATCATAAGTTGTAGATGACCAATCAATTTTACACTTACAATCTTACATTTTTGAGCCTAAGACTATTACCAACCACAAAAATCGAACTACATGCCATGGCTGCCGCCGCCAACATTGGATGTAAACCTCCCATCACAGCAGTTGGGATCAATAAAACATTATAGCAAAAAGCCCAGAATAAATTCTGTCTGATAGTACGAACAGTAGCTTGAGATAGTTTTACTGCACTAACCGATGCTATCAGATCACCCCTGACGAGCGTGATATCAGCAGACTCCATAGCAACATCGGTACCAGTACCTATTGCCATACCAACATCGGACTGCGCAAGCGCAGCTGCATCATTGATGCCATCCCCTACCATTGCCACATAACCAGTTCGCAATTCATCACTCTGC
>CAJWIA010000091.1 GCA_913040765.1 uncultured Anaerolineales bacterium
CACAACAGCGGCTTTGCCTTTGCCAATAACGTCGTAGTACCAACGCCACACCTCTGGCTCAATCGGCTCACCAACTGTAGTCATATGCTTAAATTCATAATTGTATTTTTGTGGTTCGTCAGGCCCTGATTTGCGCAACATACGTACCGTAGTAGGTGCTGTATGGAAAATGTTTACACCTAAACGCTCAGCTATGCGCCAAGGTCGACCAGCATCTGGAAAAGTTGGCACACCTTCATACATGACACTGGTAGCAGCTAGCGCCAATGGGCCATACACTATATATGAGTGTCCAGTAATCCAACCAATATCAGCCATACACCAGTACACATCTTCAGGATGTATATCCTGGACATATTTTGAAGTACCAGCCACATAGGTCAGATAACCACCGATACTATGTTGACACCCCTTAGGCTTGCCTGTAGTGCCACTGGTATACATCAAAAAGAGGGGAGCATCCGCATCTAACTCTACAGGATCAACTCTAACACCGCTAAATTCAGGTAAATGTTCATCCATGAAAAAATCGCGGCCCGGCTTCATAGGAACCTCTGATTGATATGTGTCTGGATAACGCCTCCATACCAACACCTTTTCGACAATTTGTCCAGCATCACTTGCAACTTTAACTGCATCATCAGCCTTCACTTTGTGATCCAACATTTTTCCATTACGATAATAACCGTCAGTAGTGATGAGAATTGAACTACCTGAATCAGCAATCCTTTCACCACAAGCCTTGCCGCTAAATCCGCCAAAAACTACCGAATGAACAACACCCAGACGAGCGCAAGCAAGCATCACAACAGGAAGGTCAGTAGACATTGGCATATGAATTGTTACACGATCACCTGCGTTAAGTCCCGCAAAATCACGCAAAAGAGCAGCGGTCTCATTTACTCGTACATAAAGCTCTTGGTATGTAACAACCTCATGTGGCTCCTGCTCAAGTTCAGGCACAAACACAATGGCAGCTTTGTTGCGATTTGAAACTAGATGACGATCTATGCAATTGTAGCTAGCATTAATTTTTCCTCCAACAAACCATTTCCAACAAGGAGCATCACTAGCATCAAATGTTGTATCCCATCTTTTGTACCAACTTAATAAATCGGCATATTCATGAAAACATTCAGGAAAATTATCCAGGCCGAAACGGTCATAGATACCTTGGTCCTTCATATTAGCTTGTTCTACAAATTCATCGCTAGGATGAAAATATTCCTCTTCTTGCCAGTGTACGGCAATCTGTGCTTCCGTTACCTTTCCCTGATCTTTATTGTTCATGGTTGTAATCCTTTACTCCTATTAAAGTAGTGCCATGAAAGTGTCAAGTTACTTTAGCACAACGATACCGAATTGCAAAGATAAGTATCAAGTTAATACTCTGTTAGCAGCACCTCAAAGATAAGAGGTTAATTCATCAACATAATTTGGGGAAAAGCGTGCGATATGTTATTATCATTCACGCAAAAAATCCAGGAAAACTGTAGCACTTGACTTTTTCAGTCATAGGAAAATTAGTATTGATTATAAAATTCTACTCGACACTAAGGGATATTGCGGGAAAGAAAGCTGTTGAAATCAATATTCCTGATGGGACTACAATTCAACAATTAGCCACTGATATTGTTGAATTGTATCCTAAGATGCGTGAAGATTTACTGAATGAGAATGGGAAGATACATGGTCATGTTCATATATTTGTTGATGGGCTTGATGTGCCATTTCTCAGCAATAATACGTCCGAGATAATATCAAACGACAGTGTAGTGGATGTTTTTCACGCTATAGGAGGCGGTCATTATCAAAACGACATTGTAGTTTGTTCAGATTGAGGTTGTGGAAATATTGAGATTTTCTATGATGTGACTAATATTGCTCTTTTAGATCAACGCCAATACCTTACAATACGTGCACAGCTTATGAAGAGTTGATCGAGCACTCTACTTTTTCCAATACAGCAATAGTATATTCTCGAGCAAGCAATTCTTGTAAATCGGACAACGTGTTACCTCTAACTTCTATAATATTATCTTTTGCTGGCTCCCTAGATGCATTAAGTAGATAGGCCCATCGATACATTCCGTCATACTTCTTTCTTGTGATGCCTCGAACCAAATTCATATCTGAATCTTGAACCCAATTTACGATAAGATCAGGGCATAATGAAAGCACATAGTCAGGGTCATATTTGTTGTGTCCTACCTCAAAAAATGTAGGTTGAATGCGTGCTATATGCCTATCATTTAGGCCGAGCATATCAATTGTTCTGAGTCCAGAGTAATATGGAATCTTTCCAGCAGCGTCTGATGCTAACAACTTTCCCTGGTAGTTATTGCCAAGATATCTGCCTAACTCAATATTACGATCATATTTCTCGAATGTATATAAAAATCTATCATCTAATACAACCATTCGTAACTGGAGCACAATAAACAAACTAACGAGAAATATTCGACCATATGTTCTTAATTCTGGGCCAATGTGCCTGAAGAACATTAAAATTCCAAGAGGATAAAGTACCACAAGAAATCTTTCTACAAAATGGTCAGCACCTATATAAATCCAATAGGCTAGCCAAATTGGTACAAATAGTGTATCTAAACCATATAATTGTTGTCTATCACCGCGATCAACCCGAATATATCTTGTGATTAACTGAACCATAGCAAAAATGAAGGTTACCAAGTAAACAAAAAGACCTTCATTCATGGCGATTCCCCAAAGTTGACGAATAGCAAACATAACACGTTCAATCAAAGGACCAGAAACCTTTGCATAATAAGTATTAGGAAGCAGGTCTCCGTAATAGCTCAGCCGCCAAGTCGAATACACAACCATAGCTCCAATTAACGTCATAGAAGCCCAGAGTGCAACTCTATAACGTCCCCTAATCACTACATAAGTAATTGCTATAGCAGCTACAATAAATCCATCAGCTCTGGACATAATTATTGCAACTATCAGAACATTTAACAGCGCTACTTTCTTAGAAAGATCGAGTGTAATTTGTTCAACAGTCACTAGAATCAACAATGTAACAAAAAGCACCAAAGCCGTTTCCATTCCTGACCCTACCCATATCCACAAAGGGGGAGTGAGTGCGAACAGCAATGACGCTAATGCCCCATTGGTATATCCAAACCGATCATAAGCATGTCGCGCAAACACATATAAACCAACTACAGCAAAAACAATATTCAAAACAACGGACACAAGGTAAACATGTTTTGCTGCCCCCAAGAAAAATACGGGGGTCAACATTAGGACATATAGTAAGTTTGAATACCCTTCTACTCGATCACCCTGGTTAAACACTAGTCCATGTCCTTCGGAAAAATTCTTGGCATATCGATAGGAAATATAGGCATCATCGGTTCCCCAGGCATCTCCGCTCCAGTCATAGTGAAAATAACCCAGATATGCATGAGCAGCACAACCTAATACTAAAAAGATTGCGGAGATATGTACCAACCAATACCGATTGATTGACAAAACCAAAGACTTAGATTTCATATGCAAAAATATTAAACACGAACAAGTATCTAACTGTATAAGAGATCATCACAAATCCTTCTAAACATGTTCCAATACGGATTCATTTTTCAATGCGTGACACAACACAATCAAAAAATTCGCCTACTAGTTTTTTGGTAACACCTGGTGCAAGACGCATTGCTAGACTTGCAATACGACCCATAATCTGCACATTAGCCTCCCAATGTAGATCGGTTACGTTGGGCTTTGATTCATTAAGTGTCATTGTGCCCTCCACTTCTGCTGCGCTACCCGGGGCATTGCCTCTAGCACGCATTTTTGCGCGGTTAGGTGCATCCAGTTCTATCCATTCAACATCCATTGCGAAACTCACCTTTACTGCACCGAGGGAGATACCCACATTTGTGCGGAACTGCTTGTCCGGAATCACAACTTCCACCTCTTTCACTCCTGGTGCACATTGACTGACCAAATGTGGGTCAGTTAGAAAATCCCAGACTGTATCTATTTTTGATTTTATAGTCACACTACCATCAAAATTCATCACTACCTCCAATAATATCCAAACAAGGACTTAGGAATATACTTAGAACCATACAATTCTACCTCACATTGTGATCGACACCGTAAGCTTAGTATGTTAATGAAAATATAATGAAAATCATCTATAATTAGTAAAATTATAGCAATAGTAGAAGGAGAGTATTTGAATGAACGTTGCAAATCTTGTAAGTGTATTGGCCAGTATATCTTGGCTATTACTAATAGGTAGTATTCTGTTCGCTGGTGCCAGTGTAGCCCGCGGAGGACGCGCAAGATCATTTGCCAGTCTAGTATTAGGAACTTTAGGTCTTGCCCTTGTGCTATCTACCGTCAGCCAAGGTTTAGTGTTCATACAACCAGAATCACGTGCGGTGGTTATCAGTGCTCTGCGGCAAACAGGAATTCGAAGCCAGGCGCTACAACCAGGCTTACGCTTTATAACACCATTCTTTGAAGATGTAGTCTTATATCCAATAGCAAAACAGACATACACTATGTCCGGAGCAGCAGCTGAAGGTCAAGTTAGCGGTGATGACTCTATCGTAGCACGTACCTCTGATGGTCAGGAAGTACGTATAGATGCTTCAGTAATATTTTCAATTGATCCAAATAAAGTAGTAGACATGCACATAGAATGGCAGAATCGCTACATTGATGGATTGGTTCGTCCTCAACTTCGTGGTATTGCACGTGACTCAGCAGCCCGATATGGTGTTGAAGATATTTATAGCCTTAAACGTGATGAACTTGCAACAGAGATTGAAAACGATCTCCGTACTACCTTAGAATACAATGGGCTATTCCTAGATGACTTCGTACTAAGAAATATCACCTTCACTCCAGAATATGCTGCTGTGATTGAGCAGAAACAAATAGCCGAACAAGAGGTACAGCGTCTGGAATTTGTAGTTCAACAACGAATACAAGAGGCTGAGCAGCTGCGCCAAAAATCTCAAGGTGAAGCTGATGCTGCTGTTATCGCATCAGAAGGTAAAGCTAAGGCAATACTGGTTGAGGCAGAAGCCCAAGCAGAGGCACTAACTAAACTTGGTGAAGCTCTCAAGACAAGTCCTGACCTTCTACAATACACTTATGTACAAGAGCTAAGTGACGATGTAGAAGTCATGTTACTACCAGCCAATAGTCCTTATCTCTTTAACCTACCTGAACTAGACAGCATAGGAGACAACGACTAAAATTTAGAGATATTAAAACAAAAAAGGGCCCGTATAATTTAGGCCCTTTTTTGTTTTAATCAGCGGAGAGGGTGGGATTCGAACCCACGGTGACCGTTTGGCCACAACGCTTTTCGAGAGCGCCCCGTTCGTCCACTCCGGCACCTCTCCCAAGAGGAGCGATTATATACGATATCTATCCTGGTTATCATTCAACAATATTACACAGCACCCTAAGTATTTCTTTTCCGTAATTTTCCCTTCGCCATGGTCCTAGATCCTGAATCAAGCTCAATTCTTTCTGATTCCCCGGATTTTGTTCAGCCAAATTCCACAACACTCCTCGAGAAATAATCACATCAGAAGCAACCCCTCTTTTCCTAGCACATACCTTGCGCCACTCCCTAAGAGACTCGTATCTAAGAGATATCAATGGGTCAATTCTTCGACCTTTCGGTCTAGCTGGGTATTTGGCAAGCAGACCACGTCTTATTGCTTTAAGCACGCCTTTATGATAGCGTCTAACCTGACCTGGGGTCATACCCTTTATGTCACTTAGTTCATTAACATTGCGCGGACACCGTTTAGCAATATCCAAAAGTATAGAGTTGCCGATAATTCGAAAAGTAGGAACATCCCTCATTGCAGCAATCTGTTCGCGATACTTATGTAGCTCGCGCAGCACAGCACTATTTTTTCCACTAAGCTTGCGAGCTCCAGTGATTTTCCAGAAATCATTGTGGGTTCTACTACTAGACTGATTGCGGGATTTTCGAACACTAGCTTCAGATATACGTTCAAATTCTTCATACACCTCAGGCCACTGTCGGTGTTTCCGAATATTCATTTCCAGATAATCACGCAATTTCAATAAATAGTGTGTATCTAACTGTGCATAAGACAATTGATCATCATTCAATGGTCTTGCAGCCCAATCAGCACGTTGAAACTTCTTGTTAATTGGTACTGAATAATGTTTGGACAAAATAGCAGCTAGACCCACCTTCTCCCAACCCAGTGTTCTCGCAGCTACCATTGTGTCAAAAAGATTATTT
>CAJWIA010000092.1 GCA_913040765.1 uncultured Anaerolineales bacterium
GTTCCCAAACAAGAGAAATCAATATGGGAAAAAGACGCATGTTTCAAGAATTCAACTAAAAATATAATATGGGAAATAGATCCTTCCGATCATTCTTTTCATTTTGGGCGTCGCATTGGTGAAATAGTACGAAAACACAACTTAAAACATGTACTATATATTGGTGGAGGCAGTATGCCACTACTTAAAATCGAAGTTCTTGAAGAAATTATAGACAAAGTCATAAAAGCACAAGGTAAATATGCCATAACAAATAATTTTCATTCCAGCGATTGGTTAGGCATTACAGATGGATCTGTACTACCTATGCTAACAAAGTTACTTCCTCGTGATAACATGCTAGGTTGGGTGCTCCAAAACAAGGGTGGATTCGTTGTTGAAGCTTTACCACCATCGGCGGGCACACAATTAGATATAGATACTCCGACTGATTTGGTGGCGATGAGATGGCACCCAGACACGCCTTCAGATATGAGATCCTTTCTGACAAAAAACCTTCCACATGAACCTCTTGTACGCTGGGAAAAGGCGGCAAAAGCACTAAATACACCTGGAAATCACGTTGCATTAATTGGCAGAGTATCCCCTTACCTATGGCAAATGATGCAATCTAATTTAGAAGTGTGGACACGTGTATTTTCTGAGGAACGAGGAATGACTTCAAGGGGTCGTTGGGGAGGTGGAACTGTCCAATCCCTCCTCGGACACTATATAGACATCCTAGGCGCGAATGTACTATTTGATAAATTAGATGAAATGGTTAATGTGGGCTTTGTAGATTCGCGCGTATATATGGCCCATCTTGGAGTTTGGCCCACGAATTCTGACAGATATGCTTCTGATTTGTTTCAGATCAGACAAATCAGGAATGATAAACTCAGAGAATTTACCCAGGCAGCGTTAGAATGCCATTCTCCAATGATATTGGGTGCCTATGGGTCAGTTTCAGGCGGGTTGTATTCGCTCGTAGAAACTATCAAGACTGGATGTATAGGTTAGGCAATTCAACAGTTGATTACCAACCCTCAATAAATGGCTGCCACTCAGCATGCACATCCACATAACCAGCAAACCTGTAAGAAGCAGTTGGCCTAGGTTCAAAAGGCTGCCTCATTAACTGCATACGAGCTCTAACTGGCAATTTACCACCCTTCCGAAGATTGCACGGTGCACATGCGGTCACAATATTGCGCCATGTATGATTTCCCCCTCTACGCTTAGGTATAACGTGGTCAATAGTTAGTTGTTTGTTTCGATGTCCGCAGTATTGACAAGTATATTCATCACGCCGAAAAACCTCATTCTTGCTCAATTTTATCTTAGGACGAGGCCGTTTGATCATTCTACTTAACCTAATAATCGAAGGACACTGATACGACCTCGTAAATGTTCGGATCACACCCCGCCCGTTCAATACCAATTCAGCCTTACCACAGATCATCAGACCAATAGCACGCCTGACACTCGATACATTAAGAGGTTCATAATTCGCATTAAGAACCAGAACGGGAAGATGCAGTACCGTTTGCATACTAATTAATAAATTCCGGCTGATAAGACATACTGCAGCAAGTTTCCACCCAAATTGTGCATAAATCAGGAAGATTCAATGTCAGAATCCCCTAAAATAGACAACTGTTTATATACCATATATTGTGAATAAGCCATCAGAACAGATAAGAGTAACCCATGGTATCCAGACCGCCAACCTGCAAGAGTTATATAACGCCACAAGAATTGCCTGATGGGCTGAAGCCAATAATTATGAACACGTGGCACTACACCCTGGTTATGAAGCATATTAGCCTCATGCTTGGCGTAGGTACGCTGCTTACTGATGAATTCAGATACATCTACATAATTCTCGTGGATGATGGGATTATGCAGCTTTCCAAGCGGTCCTTTGAGGTCAAGTAATTCATGTACATGCCTATCAACAAAATAGGAACCTAACTCCCGCTTGAACAACCTAAGCTGATAATCAGGATACCAACCAGCATTCAGAATAAGTTTCCCAAAAATATAATTATGCCTTGGTATCATCCATCCTACTTGATGCTGATGTTGAATAGCAACATGAATCTCATTTACAAGTTCGCTGCCAACTGTTTCATCTGCATCTATAAATAAAACCCATTCTGACTCAGTCTCACAAAGAGCCGCATTACGTTGAGCCGCATAATTGTCAAAAGACCTTTGCACAACTCTAGCACCGTACTCTCTAGCAATGTCACATGTACGATCAGTGCTGCCAGAATCAAAAACCAATTTATCCTCAGACCATGACAAAGAGTCTAAACATTGAGGAAGTGTGGTCTCTTCGTTGAGAGTCAATATGATTACTGTTAGCATATTGATAGCCTATATCATTTCTAATGACATTTATAAAAATCTACCGTTTATTGTATCTCAAGGTATACTCAACGACAATGCAACACAAAACAACAATCAGCAACTGGATAAGATTCATTGTGCTTGGATCCTTCTGTTGGGGGACTTCATATTACTGGATCAAAATTGCACTCATCGAAATCGGTCCTCTTACTCTAGTAGCATTGCGGATCACCCTTGCATCCACAGTGTGCTGGCTATGGCTGCTAATTAGTAAAACACCGATGAGCATACCGAAAAACATTGTTGGTCGTATGACAATTATAGGCACTACCAACACAGCAATACCCTTTTCACTAATTTCATGGGGGGAAACACGCATAGATTCAGGTCTGACTGGACTGCTGACTGCAACGGTTCCACTATTCACAATACTACTCTCTCATCGCTTCCTCAAGGACGACAAAATCACCCTACCAAAAGCCTTTGGACTGCTACTCGGTTTTTCCGGAGTTGTCTTATTACTTTCACGCGATTTAGATATAGGAAAAATGCAATTCAATCTTTGGGGTCAAGTAGCTGTTATTGGAGCAACATTTTGCTACTCTATAAGCTCAGTATATAACCGCCGTTTTCTTCAAAACCAAAATCCGATGGTAGTTTCTACCTATGCTTTATCATCCGCCACGATCATTATTTGGATCATAACTTTTTTTGTGGAAACTCCAATTACGTTTCCAAATATTCCTATGACATGGTTTGCAATTGTATGGCTAGGACTAATTGGTACCACTCTAGCCTACCCGTTAATGTTTGGTCTCATTCATTCCTGGGGTCCAACCCGGGCAACTTTAGTAACATATTTAATCCCGATTACCGCTGTAACACTAGGAGTTTTAGCCTTAGATGAGATTCTTGACTGGATAATTGTCGTAGGAGGAGTGCTGGTAATATCTGGTGTAGCTACTGTGAACTGGCGTGCTTGGCTACCGACACTTTGGCAAATATTTGCTTCAAAAAAGGATTATCCATTTGTTACAAAATAATCAATTCTGCAAGCACCAAATCTCTGTTTCTATACAATTGTATTGCTAGTCGTTGACCCAAAACTATCAGCAAGGTACACTATTGATGTTACTAACAAGGGGACAAACATGAAACATGCAGTTAGTGTGAGTATAGGCTCATCTCGAAGAGACAAACGTGTGGAAATTAAATTGCTTGATGAACAAATTATTATCGAGCGTATTGGCACTGATGGTGACATGGAGAAAGCAGCGAACTTGTACCGCGAACTAGATGGTAAGGTAGATGCATTTGGAGTCGGTGGCGCTGATCTCGGCATACAAATAGAAAATAACTGGTATCCACTTCACTCTGTAGCACCCATGATCAGATACATACAAAAAACTCCTGTTGTGGATGGAGTTGGACTAAAAAGTACTTTGGAGAATCGAACAGCTAAATTTGTTGAAAACAATATAGGTAATGAAATTCAAGCTCGTAAAGTTTTATTTACTGCAGGATCTGACCGCTGGGGAATGTCCATGGGATTCGCAAACGAGAATTATGATTGTGTGTTCGGAGACCTAATGTTCTCACTTGGCCTTCCGATTCCAATTCGTTCCATATCTGCTCTCAAACGTGTGGCTGCGTTGATAATGCCAATTGTAGGTCGCATGCCTTTTTCAATGTTATATCCTACTGGAGATAATCAAGATGTTATTGTACCCAAACACCAAAAATGGTATGAATGGGCCACCGTACTAGCCGGCGACTGTCATTTCATTAAAGGTTCAATGCCTGACAACTTAGCAGAAAAAATAGTGGTTACAAATACTACAACGGCAGAAGACGTACAACTTTTCAAAGATAGAGGTATACGCTACCTAGTCACCACTACACCTATACTTGAGGGTCGTTCGTTCGGAACAAACATGATGGAAGCAGCGCTAGTAGCTATAGCTAATAAAGGCCGCAAATTAAATACTAATGAACTCAATGCTCTAATTGACCAAATAGGATTTGAGCCTCATATTCAAGAACTGAACAAGTGATATTTTTGTAATAATATGGATGCAATTATTGGTGCAGGTGGACATATAAGATCAAATGATCCTCTCGCCGAACTAATACCTGAAGGAAAAACCAAAGCTTTGTTATCGATAGCTGGAAAGCCTATGATTCAGTGGACACTAGATGCCATTGCAGGATCAGAACAAATAGAAAATATCATAATCATAGGTCTAGAAGAGAAACATAATCTAAATTGTGGTTCAAAGACTATACACTATCTCCAGAGCAATGAAACCATTTTTGATAATGCCCGCTCAGGTTGTAGACTTGCACTCAAATTGAACCCTAATTCTACTCAAACTCTTTGGGTCAGCGCAGATTTACCATTAATCGAGACACCAATGATAGATTGGTTTATTAATCAGGTGCGGGTGAGTCGGCACGAATTGTACTACCAAATTATTGAACAAGATGTCATGGAGGCAAGATTCCCTACATCTCGTAGAACTTACACAAAGCTAAAAGGTAAAATTGTAACTGGTGGCGATGTGAGCGCCATCAACCCAAATATTGCCACCGACGTGCACCCGGCATTCAAAAAAATCAGTGCTGCAAGAAAAAATGTGATGAAACAGGCTAGACTTCTGGGGATTTGGCCCTTGTTACTATTAATCACGCGGCAAATGACCACTATTACTGCTGAAAAAATCATAAGAAACCGTTTAGATCTGGATGGGATATTTGTTGATACACCATATGCAGAAATGGGTATGGACGTAGACAAACCAGAACAATATGCCATTGCAAAACAAATTCTAGAGCAGAGATCAAAAATATGACCATATTCAAATTGTTACAGGATGCAGATAGACGATGGACAAGTAAATTGTGTATCGCCGAAAAACCTGGAGCGCTACGTAAAACGTTCTCATTTCTCGCACATTCAGGTGATAGTTGGTTTTGGGGAATAGGACTAGCTTGTATATGGCAGTGGGGCAATCCTGATTGGAAGCAATGGGCTCTTATATTATTTATCGCTATTTTTGTCACAGCCACGCTAGTTATGACGCTTAAGTATGCTGTCAGACGGCAGCGCCCCTCTGGTGATTGGGGATATTTTTACCGCAGGACAGACCCAAACTCATTTCCATCTGGACATGCTGCGAGAGCTGGAGTTCTACTAGGAATGATTCTATGGTTGGGACCAGATTGGATTCGAGTAACTATGATTATTTACTCGCCGTTAATGGCTCTCGCCAGAATTTCTATGGGACTACATTATTTATCTGATGTACTAGCAGGATTTGGTCTCGGTTTGATATTGTCGACCGGTGTAACAATGTGGTTAACTAACACTGGCTTGGCTACTTATATACTCTCTGGCTAGAGACCTAGCAAGGAAAGTTTTTACAAATCATAGTCTCGCAAGAGATTTAACCCGACATTAGCAGCCCATTCACCTGCATATTTTATATGCCCTCCAAAACCACGTGTTTTAGTTGTCATCGACTTATCATCTGACTTGAACAAAGCGACACCAATGACGATACTATTCTCTTTTTCGTATACTGCGGAGGCTATAACAAAATTGCTTTCTAGATTAGTTGGGTAACTCTGTATCATATCCTCCATATCTCTCTCAACATCACAATCATCATTGGAAGAAAAATTACTTAATAATATACCAGTCTGAAATACGCCTTTTGCCTTATCCGCCAATACAAGTTTGCCAGCCAACTCACCACTGGTGCCACTTTCTACAACTGACACAGTGTGACCGAACTTTTCGAGTTGGTCCAAAACAACTGATGCTAAAGATTGCCCGTCAACACCAAATATAACGTCCCTTAAATAAGTTCGCGCCTCTTCTTCAACGCTACATATTAACTTATCTGCTTCTTTCTCTGAA
>CAJWIA010000093.1 GCA_913040765.1 uncultured Anaerolineales bacterium
GTGGCTATGGATGGTGTGATTTCTAAAGAACTGCAAGTAATTGGAAGTCATGGTATGCAAGCCCATCGCTATCCTCATATGTTGAAGATCGTACAGAGGGGATTGGTTCATCCACAACAGCTTGTGGGAGAAACGATCAGTCTGGATAAAGTGCCTTTGTATTTGCCCGCAATGTCTGAATTCAAGTCGGTTGGTCTGACTGTTATAGATAGGTTTTGAGTAGATAGGAGGTTGTAATAGTTAGGGTAATGGAGGGCATCCTGGCGGGCAAATGCCGTCCGGAATGTTTTGCCCTGGAATGTTGATAGAGGCATCTGCTGATGCGATAACAATTGCCCAACCCCAATTTTCGGTGTCAGATATTTCAAATGCTACTGACCCTGGCGACATTTGCCGAGTAGCGGACATTGAAAAATTTTGATCGGGACTTACGGTGAATATTTGTGACTTTCGTTGACCATTTTGTTCATGGAATACTATATGGAAACTAGCTGGGCCACCTATGCTTGCGACAATTGCGCGCCAGTTAGTATCTAAAGAAATCACCTCGGTAGTAGTGCTGCCATTACCCTCGGTGCTGTATATAACATCTGCCTCGTCAAAACCAAGTGAAGTACTGTCTAGATAGGCTGTGCCGCTTAGGTCTTTATCGCGGATGCCATCATAGAGTAAGACATCAAGAGGGTAGTCGCCAAATGGGTTCTCGGATGAGTTTATCATCCAACCCATACCGGTTGGAACTCCTCGTCCTCGGCTCCAGTCATGACCGTAGCTGGAGCTATTCCAGCCTTCAGAAGGATTTCTATATAAATCAGAAAATTGAGTTACTACTTCTTCTGTGAATATTGCGGGTGCGTATACATCCCACGGTCCGGCTTGATCCCTCATTAGCGCGAAAGCTATATGAGGTGAATTTGGTCCGTGGAGGCGGTCAGCAAATGGTGATACGTACATGTAACCAATTATTTCACCCTTTTTTACCAGTTGGTGGTCTTCAACTAGGATAAAGTCCTCAAAAAAGTTTTTAGGTTTGTTGTGTAGGATTACGTATGGTTCCATGCTGTATAGAAAATTTACATTGTAGTCTTCATGAGTGGCAACTCTGATGGCAATTGTATAGCCAACGTGCCACCAGGGCGGGTCATAATTTGTGTGATCTATGATATTGAAGTATGGATAGTTTGGTGGATCAGGCAGTTGAATGATGCCATCAGCTACTGCATATATGGGTGGATAATCTGATGGTTGAGAAGCATTCAGCCAACGCTCGTCTGAATTTGAGAAATATACTTGGGCATCATTATGTGGCTTAGGGCTACGTTGGCCTACATGAGGATGGCCAGCGATTATATCCTCGAAATCGACTAAGAAACGATCAGATTTATTGTTTGCAAAATAGCTTATGTCAGGCAAGTCGATAGAGCCTGAGATCACTTCTTGTAATACTTTTTCGATTGTTTTCGAGGCGGTGTTGGTATCAAGAGTTGCTGATTTGATTTCAGGTTCATTGGATGGTAATGGATTGGCAGTTGCTGTAACGGCAGTCTGGGGGTCTGTTGGTTGAATATTAGGTATTGGTGTATTTGTTGATATTGAGGTGATCATTGCGACGGTAGATATAGCTCCTGTCAGTGTAGGTACCGATGTACTTACTTCTGAGGTGTTGACAGTAGGGTCAAGTGTATTTGTTACAATCACCTTGGCCTCATCTGGTGGCGGAGTTGCCAGGCTTGGGCTTTGTCCACAAGCTGATATCAATGTGGTTATTAGTACAGTTATTATGATAGTTCGCATTTGTGCCTCGTTGTGAGCCGTCGAAAGAGTGAAACGTGACATTATAATAAAATTAGCGTGAATAATCAAATCAGTATATCAATTTCAACTATAATAATTGCAGAACATACATATAGGAGGTCGCAATGAGTACAATAATGGTTATAAAGAATACGCTAAAAGACTACGACCAATGGAGATCAGTTTTTGACGCTAATAAGGATACGCGACTTGAGTATGGTATTGAAGAAAAACACCTATATCAAAGTAAAGCAGATCCTAACGTAGTGATTGCTGTTTTAGAAGTAGAGGATGTAGCACGGTTGCAAGAGTTTATGAAACATATTCAGGAAACTGGAATCATGGACGAAGCAGGTGTGCTAGACAGTGAGCCTACGCCTTGTAACGACGTTACCTAGTATATGAATTAGGAAGTATCTGCATGGTATAAATGTAAACGGTTGTTATCGCCTATAAGGAGGGAGTTTTTATGAGAAATATGTCTGCTAAAAGGATGGCTGGTTATTCAATTATGTATGGCCCAGTGATTACATTGATTTGCTATTTTGCCCAGCAATTGGTGATTTTGGCTGGTGTTGACTGGAGTGATGCGGCAGCTAACAAGGATGCATGGGTGGCTGGCGGATCGCTTACTGTTATTACTTCGTTGATTATTCCGATCGCACTTTTTATGTTGGTTTACGGTGTGTTCCATATATTGGATGAAATGCGTGATGGTGGTAATGGTGATGCGTTGGCTCGGTATGCTAAACCAATGATGTTGATTGCTCTGGCTGGTTATACGTACGCTAATGGATTCCCTATTGTAGTGGTAAATAATCCGGACATGGGAATTGATGCAATATATGCGCAATGGTCTATTTTCAGTATGTCCGGCATATTTTTCACGCTGTCGTTTTTAATTACTTTTAGCGCTATGGGATCTCGTGATGAATATAAAGGCACGTTCAATACTGTTGCAATTTGGGTTGCGGTCTTGGCTGTGGCATGTTCAATAATTGGATTTGTGAACAGTGGATTAGGGGGTACTATGACCCAGATTGTGGGTGTTACTTATCTGGTTCATACCGTTTATGCGTGTAGGCTAGGTTGGAATATGGCATGTAAGTAGTTTCTAGGGTTTATGTTTATAGAGAAAACCATCCACATATGGGTGGTTTTCTTGTAACATGACTAGCAACTCGGCTACCGCGAAAACTCGATTTTTATTATTACAAATGCGCTTGAAATCAAGACTGACAAACAGGTACTAGACAAATTCAAACTATCTATTCTGAGAAACATAAACTTCGAAATTCTCGTACTGAACTGTATGGAGGCGAGCTAGTTGAACCGTTCGAAAGGCCATCGCGCGCGCAGGTTGTACTAGACGCTATTCGCTCCGCGCAGATTGGTCCAATAATCAGTCCTGTTGATCACGGAATGAAACCGGTGCTTGCTGTTCATGATGCCAACTTTATTCACTTCCTGGAAAATGCTTGGGAAGAGTGGAAAGCAACAGGTTACAAGGGCGAGGCAATCGCGACTGTGTGGCCCGCACGACGGATGCAACAGCGACTTCCTCGATTTATTGATGGCAAATTAGGCTACTACTCGATGGCTTGCGAGACCGCAATAACAGAGGGGACATGGGAGGCAGCGCTAGCGTCCAAGGATGTAGCTTTGACGGGTGCAGCTATGCTAGCTTCAGGCGAAAGAGTTGTATTCGCACTCTGTAGACCACCTGGCCATCATGCCGCCCACGACATGTTCGGAGGCTATTGCTTCCTCAATAATGCGGCTATTGCCACACAATGGCTAAGAGACAATGGTATGCAAAAAATAGCAATCCTTGATGTTGACTTTCACCATGGTAACGGGACCCAGGACATATTCTATCAACGTGACGATGTACTTTGCTGTTCACTCCATGGAGACCCCGAAGAGGCATTCCCTCATTTCCTAGGCTATGCTAACGAAAAAGGGCGAGGAATTGGAACAGGATTCAACTACAATTATCCAATGCCACGAGGGACGACATTCGCAGAGTGGCAGATTTCACTAAGAAATGCTCTATCTCAAATCCAAGCTTTTCAACCAAAGGCACTTGTTGTGTCTCTAGGTGTGGATACATTCGAAAATGATCCCATTAGCTTTTTTAAACTTAGAAGTCATGACTATGGCATACTGGGCGAAATGATTGCTGGTCAAAATCTACCGACCTTGTTTGTTCTGGAAGGTGGTTATGATATAACCGAAATGGGCGAGAATGTTGTCAGTGTGTTACGTGGATATGAGAAGAATGTTTGATAAACCTATTCTAACTGCGGAATTTTCAGCAAAGGAGCACAATTGTGGCCAAAAAAACTGTTTACGATACTAAAACCCTCTGGAGCAAGGACAAAGAGCACTACATTCATCCTTGGACTGACTTTTCCACCTTTAAGGAAGAAGGATCCATTGTAATGTCCAACTCAGACGGAGCGTATGTGTTTGACTCTGAAGGCAACAAATATATAGATGGTATCGGTGGATTGTGGTGTGTAAATATTGGCTATGCAAACGAGGAAATGGCTGAAGCTATAGCGGATCAAGTGAAACAGATTCCATACTACTCAACTTTTGGTGCGCACACTACACCACCGGCTGCCGAGCTAGCTGCAAAATTGGCGACACTCACACCCGGTACGCTGGATAAAGTATTCTTCGGAACTGGTGGATCGATGTCGAATGATACAGCAATTCGTATTATCAGTTTCTATTTCAACAGACTGGGCAAGAATAATAAGAAAAAAATTATTGCGCGTACAGATGGTTATCATGGAAGTACTTACCTTGCAATGTCAATGACAGGTGTCGAATTTGATCACCAAGGATTTGATCTGGTTCCTGACCTAGTACATCATATTCCCGCGCCAAATTCTTATAGGCGTCCGGATGGAATGACTGAATCTGAGTTCTGTGATGCAAAGGTTAAGGATTTAGAGAATAAGATAGTTGAACTTGGTCCTGAGAATGTGGCTTGTTTCATTGCCGAGCCGATAATGGGTGCTGGTGGGGTGATAGTACCACCTGATGGATACCATAGACGTACGAGAGAAATATGCGATCGTTACGAAGTGCTATATATATCGGATGAAGTTGTGACTGGTTTTGGTCGTCTAGGACATTTCTTTTCATCTGAAGCGATGTTTGATTTTGTTCCAGATGTAATCACTTGCGCTAAAGGAATTTCATCAGGCTATCTTCCTCTATCAGCCACCATACTGTCTAGAGAAATATATGATGTGATAAGTGTTCCCCAATCTAAGGGCGCACTATTCACGCATGGATTCACTTACTCTGGACATTCAGTTTCTTGCGCAGCTGGCTTGAAGAACATAGAGATTATGGAACGAGACAATATATGCAACCATGTCCGTGAGGTTGGTCCCTACTTTGAAGAGCAGCTTAAGACATTGTTGAAGCATCCTATCGTAGGAGATGTTCGCGGCAGTCATTTTATGATGTGTGTTGAGAACGTTGCAGACAAAGAAACGAAAGCTCTCTTGCCGGCAGAGGTAGACGTCGGGAAACGTATTGCACAACACTGTCAAGCCCGTGGAGTAATCATTCGACCGATCGGGCATCTAAACATCATGTCACCACCACTTGTGCTTACCAGACAACAAATTGATACCATGGTAGCCGTATTACATGAGAGCATTACAGAGACCACAGATGAGCTGATTCGCGAGGGTATTTCCATTACATAGACGTTATACCCCGGGGTTCAGGGAGCCAGTGAGCACGATAGAAGTACAGTTGTCAGGAATAGTCACATCTGTCTTAACAGCGATGGCTCTGGGGCCGAACTCTTCCGCTATAGACTGAGCACGATCAATATCCCTTGGTAAAGATGTAAGTTAACAACAAGAATGCTAAATAGTCGGCATTGTGTAGCAAATTTATGTCATGCAAAACTGATACAAATGGCGCCGGCTGTGATGATAGTTGCCGCTAACAATCGGATACGGGCTGCTGGCTCGCGAAATATAACTATTGCTGCGATTGCGCCAAGGACAATACTTACCTGCCTAACGCCTACAACATAACTACTTTGTGGACTAAGTTGATATGCCCATAATACGAGCGTATAAGAAACAAACATAGCTAAGGTGGCTGCCACTGCTGACCCCCAATCTTTACCAGTTGCTCTAAGCTGTACTGATGTATTGCAAATATATAGTGTGAGCCAGTAGGCTATTAGCCCGAAGAATAAGGAGATTATGTGGTAACGAGTAGCACTTTCAAGTCCTGTGTGGATCAGTCGTGCTGCAGCACTATCAGCGGCGGTATATGTGATGGTGCCTAGCGCTGCTACACCGATCCAAACTGTAGTTTTATTCCAATACATGTTGATCGAAAAATTACGCACGGATGTCAAGGGAGCTAGCAAGCATCCAATTACAATTAGTATCAATCCTGTCCATCCCATAGGTG
>CAJWIA010000094.1 GCA_913040765.1 uncultured Anaerolineales bacterium
CGCTAAAATTCCACAACTACCCAGTAAGTGTATTTAGTATATACTATGGAAACTCGGATAGCCAACATAGCGTTATAGCGTTTGTCGCGCGTTTGTCAACCATCATACACGTATACACAAATGCCACGACAGAAGTAAACTGAAAACAATTTTTAGAAAGTATATTTGATATCAATATGACAAAGACAAAAAAGTCTATTACTCAATTACTGGTCACATGTATGGTGGATGCTATCCGGCCACAGGTCGGTACAGCAGTGAAGACCATACTCAACAAAAATGGGTGTGAAGTGGAATTCCCAAAGCAACAAACATGTTGTGGTCAGCCAGCATTCAATGCGGGTTTTCTTAAACAAGCACGTGCTATGGCTCGCCATACAATTGACGTCTTTACAAATACCTCTGGTCCCGTAGTAGTACCTTCCGGTTCATGCACAGATATGATTGTGCATCACTATCCGGAATTATTGAAATCTGATCCAGTGTATAGCTCAAAGGCAAAAAAGTTGTCTGACCGTACCTATGAGTTCACACAATTCCTGGTTGATAAGCTTGGTTTAACTAATGTGGGCGCAAAATACAATGGTAATGCAACGTATCATCCATGCTGCCACGGATTACGCAACCTTAACCTTGTTCAACAACCATCAACACTACTAGATAATGTGGAAGACTTGGAACAAGTTGTACTTCCTTGCGCAGAAGAGTGTTGTGGCTTTGGAGGTTTGTTTTCAGTACGCATGAGCGAAATATCTGGCGCAATGCTTGACAAAAAACTAAGTCATATAGAAGAAAGTGGAGCAAATGTACTCATAGCTGGAGATGTAGGATGCATAATCCACATGCAAGGTGGTCTTCGACGAAGAGGAAGCAACATACAAGTGAAACATATAGCTGAGATTTTAAATGGCTGCGACTGAACTATCTTTCTACGATCGTATATCTGACGCACTCGCAAACCCTGATGGACAGCTGGCAATAGCCGCTGGTGCCAGAGCAAAATATGACAATCGTGCTCGTGCAATGTCTGAATTCCCAAACATGGAGATTACTAGAGACCGTGCCCGCAGTATCCGTGCCCATACACTATCTCAACTGGATAAGTTTTTGGCCGAGTTTGCCGACAATGTGGAAGCACTTGGCGGCCATATATTTTGGGCCAAGGATGCACAAGAATGCAACCAATATATCAATGAAATAGCCAGAGCAAAAGATGTACAGCTCGTTGCCAAAGCTAAATCTATGCTTACTGAAGAAATTTCTCTCAATCAATCCCTAGAAACTTCTGGCATTGATGTAGTAGAAACAGATCTGGGAGAATTCATAGTGCAATTAAGTGGGGATAAACCATCTCACATAATTGCACCAATTCTACATATGACCCGCGAAGACGTCGGTAACGTGTTCAAGGAAAAATTGAACGTACCTTTCAGTGATGATCCCGCTACGCTCAATGCTATAGCACGTGCTCATATGCGCGAAATATTTCTAAAAGCAGATATGGGTATCAGTGGAGTAAATTTTGGAGTATCTGAATCAGGAGCTATATGTCTGGTAACCAATGAAGGCAATGGACGATTAATCAGTACAGCTCCTCGTATTCATGTAGCAGTAATGGGAATGGAAAGACTTGTGCCAACATTAGCAGATCTGAGCATAATGTTGCAATTGCTAGCACGTAGTGCCACTGGTCAAAAATTGTCAGTCTATAGCAACATTTTATGTGGTCCTAGAAGAAAAAATGAGTATGATGGTCCCGAAGAACTACACATTGTGATCTTGGATAATGGCCGAAGTGAAATTCTTGGATCTACCCTATCTGAAATTCTCTACTGTATCAGATGCGGAGCATGCCTCAATGCATGTCCTGTATTCCATTCTATAGGAGGTCACGCATACGGAAGCGTGTATCCCGGCCCAGTAGGATCTGTGCTTAGTCCACTTTTGTTCGGAGATCCCTGGAATCCTCTCCCACACGCCAGCAGCCTGTGTGGAGCTTGTAAGGAAGTATGTCCAGTTGACATAGATCTGCCAGGACTGCTACTAAAATCAAGATCGCAACAAATCGTAAAAGGGAAATCGCCACTTTGGATGCGATTAAGTCAGTGGGTCTATGCCATTACTTCATGTAACCCAATTCTATTTGGATTAGCTTTACGCTCTGGTCAAGTTGTTAGTAGGCTATTAGCAAATGATGGTTGGTTCACCACATTACCTGGCCCATTGCAGGGATGGAGTATTCACCGTGATTTTCCAGCACTCGCTCAGAAATCATTCAGACAGCTGTGGGACAAACCAAGTCAGGATTGATCAATAATGAAACGTGCTCATTTTCTTCAAAAAGTAAGCAGTGTAATTGGCAACAGAACATTACCAGATCAGGACGATACGTCAACACGCCAGAATGCGCTTGCAACGGCAGATTTACAAACTCTCATGAATAAATTCATAGAAGAGGCAAATGCTGTAAAAGCTGAAACACACCTAGCAAGCGATGATGAAGTTGCCTTAGAGACGGTCATGCAATTACTCAACAATCAAACCAACAACAAATATATGTCTTGGGACGACGGCTGTTTACCAATAAAAAATCTGGAACAACGTTTAGATTCCGCCGATTATCTGCGCTATCAAAGCACTGTCCCTAGGGATACCGCCAAAAGAACAAGAGCACATATTAAACTCGCAGAAGTCTCTGTTGGTATAACTGGATGTAACGCAGCTCTAGCAGACACAGGTAGTATAGTCCTAGAAAGCAAACCGGGTCAGGGAAGACTTAGTTCTCTTTTGCCAGCAATCCATATCGCCCTAATCACCACTGATCAAATCTATCCAACTATGGAGAGCTACATAAAATCACAGCCTGAAGCTGGATATAGATCTAGTAACTTAATTGTAGTAACAGGTCCTAGCCGCACAGCAGATATCACCCAAACACTCACTCTTGGTGTACATGGCCCAGGAACATTGCACATCATTATCATTGACAAAGTATAGTCGTAAGGTAAGTGATTAAATACAAAAGTTACAAACGGTTATCACTAGCTATAATCGGTGGAATTGGACAACCTAACGAATCCGCCACAGCTCGTAAAAGCTCTGCTTCAGACACAGTAATATACTGATCATAAACTACACAAGCAACACATGCCTTCACAATACAACGCTTAATCTTAGGAGCAACTGCGACTAACACATCCAAAGCCTCATCAACTTTAGCTAGAGATACTTCCGAAACATATTGTGCTGAATCAGCATTAGTAAAAAGCTCCTCTATGCCGGCCTGGAAAACGGTGGGTCGATCGGATTCTGTTGCATGACCAGCTTGTACTAGCGCAGACAACAATACATTGCACTCTACCCTAACAGTTGCCAAAGATCTAATAGATTTGACATTGGCATTTTCATCACTAAAAGCAGAATCAAGATGTCTCCTAACAACATGATGCAATGTATATTCAAACAAATTGATATGATTGTCAGCTTCAATCATATAGTTTATATGTTCGCGAAAGGCACTGTATTGATTTTGAGAAAGTTGACGTAAAGCAGAAATAGCAATGTCAACTATAGGCAACCTTAATTCAGTTGCTATCGACTCAAGAGTTTTAGCCACACGTAGCGTCTCAGAATAGGTTGCAGTATCACAATGGTGCTTCAGATAATCTAATTGACGTCTGCACACAACCTCATTCTTATCTAAAAGTAGACAATATATAACACTGCGCGCGCCAAATGGTTCATGTATTGCTCTACTTACATCTTCGGGTATATTTCGCAATATATCCGCAGCATAACTCACATGATCTGAGCTAGGCAATCCGACAGAGCTAAGAACTTTCCCTGAATCGGTAGCTAATTTCACTTCACCACTTACTAATCTAGAGCTGACACCTTCTTCTACTGCATTATTCGATGATTGGAATTCATCGAATTTGCCGTTAAAGTGTGGGTCTAGAACCTTAATGCGATTCGTTAGATTGGGATGAGTAGACATTATGGTGCTAAACAAACTAGTCACACCACTAGCAAAAAACATATGGCTGGCCTCTTCAGCATGTTCTGATATCATCTTAGATCCCAGTGCTAGACCACCTATGACCTTAAGTGCCCCCGCCAAACCTTGAGGATTTCTAGTAAATTGAACTGCCGATGCGTCAGCAAGATATTCGCGCTGTCGAGACACCGCACTCTTAATCACCTTAGCAAAGAAGACTCCTACATATCCTACTACTATCAGCGCAATCCCTAGACCAAGCAATAATGCTGCTTCTCTACCTCCTCGCGATTCCCTGCGTCTGTATCTATGAGATGAAAAAGCAGCAGTACGCAATAATACATATCCAATAGTAGCAATTGACAAAATGCCTGCTAGAACACTCATTAATCGGATGTTTAGGCGCATATCACCATTAATAATATGGCTAAATTCGTGCGCTATTACTCCCTGCAATTGTTCCCGATTTAGATTATCCAAACATCCACGAGTTACTCCAATTACAGCATCGCCTGTACTAAATCCAGCAGCAAATGCATTGATGCCAGTTTCATCTTCCAATATATATACTGGTGGCACCGGAGTGCCAGAGGCAAGTGCCATTTCCTCAACCACATTTACCAATCTCTTAACATTAATATCTTTTGACAATGAATCTGCGAGGGAACCTCCAAGCATCTCAGCTACCACTTGACCTCCCTGTTTCAGCTGTAAACCCCTAATCAATGTTCCTACTCCTACTATAGTAAGCGTTGACAAAACTACGGTGAGAAATAGTCCCAAGTCCCAATAGAATCCAAAAGACTCGCGATAAAAAATGGCCACGATCACTAGGTACACAGATATCGCAATTGCAAAAACTGCTAACACAAAATAAACAACTAATATATTGGTTCTACGGCGCGCTGCGTCTTGCAAATCAAAAAAATCCATAGGACTCTATATTTGCGTTAATATCTGATAGACAACGACATCATAACAAAAATGGAGTCGCTATTTTATCGACTTGACCCAATATCATTGGATTGGTCTCAAAACAACCTTAGGTAAATGATACCTGGGGATTGGCACGTTCTTCGGCATCCTCAATTTCAAAGAGCGATGCCTGCTCGAAACCTAGTCTAGTTGAAAAGACCATACTTGGAAATGTCTCGCAGGCAGTATTGTATGTCATAACAGCATCATTATAAGCTTGGCGAGAAAAAGCAACTTTATTTTCGGTAGAACTCAACTCTTCAGTCAATTGCATCATGTTCTGGTTTGCCTTTAAATCTGGGTAGGATTCCGCTAGAGCAAACAGACGGCCCATAGTACCAGTTAAAACTGATTCAGCACCTATTAAGCTAGTCATAGCATCTGAATCGCCTGGGTTGTCAGCCGCAACATTACCTGCACTGGAGGCCTGGTTACGGGCCTGTATTACAGCATCGAGTGTATCCTTCTCATGCTCCATGTATGACTTTGCTGTTTCTACTAAATTGGGTATGAGATCGTAGCGACGTTTTAGTTGTACGTCAATCTGTGCATACGAATTCTTATAACGGTTACGCAAGCTAACTAAACGATTATAAATACTAATAATCCAGACTATTAATACAGCTACGATAGCAATTATTATTATATTTGTATTCATGAATTTATCTCCACAATGACCGCAAATATTATACAGCCTACAAATTAGTTTGTTATGTTACTGAACCAAGTAGATCAACTACAAATATTATTATCAGCGAATAGGAATGCCTTTCTCAGCACGCATTTCAACTGCTTGCATACACTGCAAACCATACTGTCTTTCAATCACATCCTTTATACCTGTACCTCCAAATCTACTGCCAGCATAGTAAGGGTCGCACATACAAGTGTCGCCACTAGGTGGTGATACACATCCATATGAAGTTGCTTGAGATTGCATAACAAATGTTTCCTGAGCACGTCTTACGCTTGTAACTAATATCAAGATGAGTGCAGCAAATGAAAATATTTTAGAAAAATTGGAAGATATTTTATTCTCCAATTTATACCTAAATACGTTTATTAAGTAACCAAACGCGATTGCTACAGCAACAATGGTTACAATGTCCTCGTAAATTATATAAAACGAATACAGAAGCCGCAAAGCAGAAAAAAACAACAGGCTCATTCCAACTAATGTCAAAAATATGATCTGTTTAATGTCCATTGCCCGATTAGCACGTACTGCTTGAGATATAGCAAGC
>CAJWIA010000095.1 GCA_913040765.1 uncultured Anaerolineales bacterium
TTACTCCGTGATTTCGGTAATGACGCCGGCGCCGACGGTCAGGCCGCCCTCGCGGATGGCAAATTTGGAGCCTTTCTCCAGTGCAACCGGCGTTATCAGCTCCACGTCCATGTTCACGTTGTCGCCCGGCATGACCATCTCCACCCCCTCAGGCAAGGTTATCGAGCCAGTCACATCCATGGTGCGAATGAAGAACTGCGGCCGGTAGCCGGCAAAGAAGGCCTTGTGCCGCCCGCCCTCTTCCTTGGTGAGTACGTAAACTTCCGCCTTGAAGCGGGTGTGCGGGGTGATGCTGCCCGGCTTGGCCAAGACCATGCCACGCTGCACCTCCTCGCGATCCACCCCACGCAAGAGGATGCCGGCATTGTCGCCCGCTTCACCCTGCTCAAGCTGTTTGTGGAACATCTCCACCCCGGTCACCACCGACTTGGTCGACTTCTCCTGCAAGCCGATGAGCTCAACCGGTTCCTGTAATTTTACCGTACCGCGCTCGATGCGACCGGTCACCACCGTGCCGCGCCCCTTGATGCTGAAGACATCCTCTATCGGCATCATGAAGGGTTTATCCTTCTCGCGCTCCGGCGCGGGGATGTAACTGTCCACCGCCTGCATCAATTCCAGTATGCTCTTGTATTCGGGCGCGTTGATGTCAGTGCTATCGCTCTCCAGTGCCTGTAGCGAGCTACCCTGGATGATGGGCGTGTCGTCGCCCGGGAAGCCGTACTCGGTCAGCATCTCGCGCAACTCAAGCTCCACCAGCTCGAGCAACTCGGGGTCATCGAGCATGTCTACCTTGTTGATGTAGCACACGATGTAGGGTACTTCCACCTGCCGCGCTAGCAGCACATGCTCGCGTGTCTGTGGCATCGGCCCGTCAGGCGCGGAGACCACCAGGATGGCGCCGTCCACCTGCGCCGCGCCGGCGATCATGTTCTTGATGTAGTCGCGGTGCCCGGGCATGTCCACGTGCGCGTAATGGCGGTTCTCGGTGGCGTATTCCACATGCGCAATCGCTATGGTGATGCCGCGCGCTTTCTCTTCCGGGGCGTTGTCGATGGTCTCGAACGCGCGGAAATCTGCGCCGCCCTGCATGGCCAGCACTTTAGTGATCGCAGCCGTCAGTGTGGTCTTGCCATGGTCAACGTGCCCCATGGTGCCCACGTTTAGATGCGGCTTGCTACGATCAAATATTTCTTTTGCCATCGTTCTCTAACCTCCTCGCTCAAATGCGCCTAACAACGTCTTATCTGGAGCCCTCGATGGGATTCGAACCCATGACCTCACCCTTACCAAGGGTGTGCTCTGCCACCTGAGCTACGAGGGCTTAAACAATTTTCAGATGGGCAGGGTGGGATTTGAACCCACTCAGGCGTATGCCACCGATTTTACAGACCGGCCCGGCTCACCATCTCCGGCGCCTGCCCCTGTTGAGCCGACGAAGGGACTCGAACCCATAACCTAGCACTTACAAAGCGCTTGCTCTGCCAATTGAGCTACGTCGGCATGGCCCACTGACAAGCGTCTGAGTTAAAAATAGCGCCGTCCCAACTGGCGCCGTGCAGATTATACCAAGTTTTGGTCTAAGAGGTCAAGCACCTAGTTTAAACAAACATCCAAAATATATATGTGAGTCTTAGTATAAACCGGCGCAAGTTTAACAGGATAATGCGTACTAGTCAATAGTTGATTGTCTATCAACTTGATTTCTTGCCTCTCTGGCTGCATAAAGAGCTATGGAACCTGCAATTGCAGCATTGAGTGATTCTATTTTACCTAGCATGGATATACTAACCAATGCATCACATTTATTACGTATTAGTTGTCTAATCCCAGTCCCTTCATTACCGATGACTAATGCAAGTGCTCGGTTTAAGTCCATTTCACTTAACAGATTACTTTCTGTGTATGCATCTAAGCCTATCACCCACAGATTGTCGCTTTGAAGTTGTTTTATAGTTCGTGCCAGATTGGTTACCCTGGTAATCAACAAGTGCTCGCTAGCTCCCATAGATGCTGCTACTACCGCAGGTGTAATGCCGACTGTACGGCGCTTTTGTAAAATTACTCCATGTGCCCGCATTGCTTCCGCGCTACGCAACAAACGTCCGAAATTACTTGGTGATTGTAATTGATCAAGGATCAGCAATAATGGTGATTCGTTGTCTTTCTCAGATAAAGCGTACATATCTTCTATTTCAGCATAGGGGTAGGACTGTACTTCTAGAAGCATATCTTGATGATTGCTGTTGCCAATTTTGCCAGTTATTTGAGATCTTGGTATTCGTTCGATTTTAACTGATTTACTTTGAGCTGATTCTACTACTAGACTAGTTTTGTTATTCGAGGATGCTTCTTTTGCTAATATTAGGCGGACTATATTGCGCCGAGAAGCAAGGATGGTCTCCGCAATTGCATTACGCCGATATATGAATTCATTCACTTAGATTGCTGAAACCTGTTTTCCAAGTAGTGCCTGATTGACCATCTTCTAGGGTTACTCCGACTGCAGCCAGTTTATCTCTTATAGAGTCTGAGGTAGCAAAATCTTTCTGATCCCGGGCAGTTTTGCGTAACTCAACCAATATTTCAATAAGCTCATTGTCGCGATTGACGGAAGTGGTACTATTTGCAGGTAACAGTCCAAGTACTGTGCCTGCTAGATCATTGTACACTTCGGCAATTGACTGAAGGGTTGAGTCATCTGGTCGAGGGCATTCAGACAGAAGACCATTGACATCTTTTGCAAAATCAAACAGGCATGCAATAGCTTTAGGTGCATTGAAGTCATCATCCATAGCTGCGTTGAAATTATCACGGGTCTTTTTTATAGTCGAGGATAAATTATCTTTTGGAGTGTCTGAGTCTTGTGTTGTCAGAAGAATCTGTTGTACTAACAATGCTGGCCCAATAAGTCTTTGCCACCCTTTGTAGGCTGCGTCAACGGCCTCTTTTGAATAATCTATGGGGCTTCTATAATGGCTAGAAAGTACAAACATTCGTATGACTTCTGGAGGATATTCAGATAGAGCATCTTGAATGGTGACTGAATTTCCTAGACTTTTGCTCATCTTAACACCCGATACAGTCAGCGATCCAGCATGCAACCAGAAGTTAGCAAATGATTCACCACTTAAGGCTTCCGACTGAGCTATTTCACATTCGTTATGTGGAAAGACGTTCTCAAGACCGCCACCATGAATATCAAAATTGGCACCAAGGTATTTGATTGCCATTGCGGTACACTCTATATGCCATCCAGGAAATCCTTCCCCCCATGGGCTGCTCCAGCGCATTATGTGTTCAGGATCTGCACGTTTCCACAATGCAAAGTCTTCCGGCCTGCGTTTCTCTGCGCGTGTATCTAAACGAGTTCCTTCTTGTAGTTCATCGATCTTGCGGCCAGAAAGTTTTCCGTATTCTGGAAATGATGAAACATCAAAATACACTGATCCATTGACTTCATATGCATTTCCATTTTTAATTAACTGTTCCACGGCCGCAATTTGCTCAGGTACGTGACCTGCAGCTCTGGGCATAATATCTGGTCTGATATTGTGTAATGCATCCATATCATCCATGTAGGACCTCATATAGCGCTCTACTATCTGCATAGGATCAGTTTGTTCTCTGCGAGCGCCTTTCATGATACGATCTTCTCCACTGTCAAGTAGATGTCCCACGTCTGTAATATTCTGTACGTAAAGCACATCGAGACCAGTGTATCGCAAATATCTTAGGATCATGTCCATAGATATATAAAGTTTTCCATGCCCAATATGGGCATGGTCATACACAGTAGGACCACATACATACATACTGACGCGTCCAGGCTCAATAGTATTGAAGGGTACTTTTTTGCGAATAAGTGTATTGTAAACAGTTAGCGACATTAATATTTACGCCTTTTTTTGATTGTGCAGTAGTGCATCAATATTATTCTAAGCTGGCAAACAACATGCGGCCGGCCGAGGTTTGCAACACTTTAGTAACTGACACACTAATTTTCTTGTTTATAAGGTTCTTGCCGTTATCAACAACAACCATGGTTCCATCAGTTAAGTATCCAACTCCTTGGCGATCTTCAGTTCCTTCTTGAATTATTCTTACTTCTAACTTTTCTCCAGGTAAGCACACACTTTTCACTGCATTAGCCAAATCATTTATGTTGAGTACAGTTATACCCTGTACTTCAGCAACTTTGTTAAGATTGTAGTCGTTAGTAACTATTTTTATACCCAACTGTTTTGCTAGCATAACTAGTTTACTGTCCACTTCTCTAACGCCCTCAACATCCAAGTCTGTTATTGTAACGTTCGAATTGGATTGGTTCTTAAGCTGATTTAATAGGTCTAGCCCTCTCCTTCCGCGTCTCCTTCGCTCTTGATCAGAAGAATCAGCGATGTGCTGTAGTTCGTCTAATACAAAGCGAGGTATTATTATCGGTCCAGAAATGAATCCGCACTTGCTAATATCACATATGCGCCCATCTATTATGGTGCTTGTGTCTAGTATCACTCCAGATATATCATGTGAGACATTGTCTGTATCTAATATGGGGTCTTTCCCATTTATGCGTAATATCTTTAGTAAATCCATACGTCTACTAATAAAGACTGTTATACCTAGCCAACTAAACAACAATGCACATGCAGATGGTAATAATTGACTAAAAGGTGATGGTAGGGTTGAAAGCGGCCAGGCCAACAAAGCTGCAGCCATCAAACCTATTACTAATCCTACTAGACCAATAATTAGTACATGAGTGGACGCCTGACTTAGTAGCTTGCGTATGGCACGTGCAGGATGAGTGGTAATGTACGGTCCTAGCAACAATCCTATAATAGCTCCTGCCATTGGAAACATCCAAAGACGTATGTCAGCTGAGATTAGCTCACGGACAAGCAATGGTGATCGTTCTTCCAGATAAAACCCACCTATTGCAAAACCGATCAGACCGATCAAACGAGAAAAAGCATCTGCTCGCAATATGTCTCCTAGTTAAAGTAATTGAGTGAGTCACCTGGCCAGGTACTCACTCAAGGATAATTACTTGCTTACTATGCCAGCACAGATTAAGTGTTGTTGACTTTTGACACTACAAAAGTGTTACCGCCTACTGCTTCTACTCAAATATGTACTGATACAAAACAACAATTAGGCCAGAATTTTTTCTTACTAATAAATATGTAAATATAATTGTGTGACTATCTTAACACATGGTCATCTGAAAGTCAAAGTAGAGAACATTTCCTTAGTGTTTTAGCGCTGCTTCTAATGCTTCTTCTAATGTTGGAGTACTAATGATTTGTATATTACTTGGCAATTGTTCTGTTTGTGTTGATGAGCTTGGAATTATTGCACTTTTAAAGCCTAAGTTAGCAGCTTCGTTTAGACGTGAAGCCATTTGTCTAGATGATCGTAGCTCACCCGAAAGACCAATTTCTCCAATAAGTACGGTGTCGGAAATGAGGGGTTGATCTTTGACTGATGAAGCAATCGCACCAGCTATTGCTAGATCTGCTGCTGGTTCTTGGATTTGCAGTCCACCTACTATGTTCACGAACACATCTTGATCAGCGAGTCGGAAATTAAGGCGTCTAGTTAAGACTGCTGTTACCAAAAGTAGCCTATTAAAGTCCACTCCGTTAGGGGTGCGTCTAGGTTTACCAAACGTAGAAGTGCTGGCCAATGCTTGAACTTCTACTAGTAATGGTCTTGTACCTTCCATTGTAACCGTAATTGCAGAACCTGGTACGTTCGCCTGTCTTTCGGACAAGAATGTTTCTGAAGGATTTTTTACCTCTATCATTCCAGAACTTTTCATTTCAAAAATTCCTACCTCTGAGGTTGGACCAAATCTATTCTTAACCCCGCGCAGCAACCTATAAGCATGGTGTAAATCTCCCTCAAGGTACAGTACTGTGTCTACAGTGTGTTCTAAAACGCGAGGTCCAGCAATTGATCCTTCTTTGGTCACATGTCCGACTAAGAATATGGCGACATCGGACATTTTGGCCAGCTGAGTTAGTAGATTAGTGCAGTTACTTACCTGCGTAATAGACCCGGGTGATGAGTCCAAATCGTCACTGGTTATTGTCTGAATAGAATCAATTATGACCAATTGTGCTTTGGTGCTAAGTATGTGTTCTGTGATTTTTTCTAGGTTAGTTTCAGTCAAGAGATACAGATGATTAGTGTTAGATTGTGACCA
>CAJWIA010000096.1 GCA_913040765.1 uncultured Anaerolineales bacterium
CGTTGGGATCGATCGATTAGTCATGTTATTGGCTCAGGAAAAAAACATTCGTGAAGTGATAGCATTTCCTAAATCGCAACAGGCAACTGACTTGATGGTAGGAGCTCCGTCGTCTGCAGATGTTGATCAATTGAATGAGTTGCATATCAACGTAGTGGATCCACCTGACGAAATAATAGAGTAATTCTTGCAATGCTTGATAGTATTAGCAATTCGTGTTAACATCTGATTGTACCCTGCTATGTTTGTGATGCTGTAAAAGATTCTGTGCCAACACCAACAAAATGGGCATTTAATCTTGGTTACGATGCGATAGGCAATGAATTAGCCAAGGCAGACTAGTCAGTGCGATGCCCCGCCTGCCAAAAGCAGGCGCAGAATCAAATCAGCACACGACATAGCGGGGTTAGTTTTGAGTAAGAATAGTAGGGCCGTTTCTGTGTTTTCTTGACATCTTCGTAGCTGTTATGCTATTCTCCAACTGTTTGATTGCAAGATTAGGTAAATTATGACACAAATAGAACGTGTAACGGACGATGTTTATGTTTTCACCAGTGAGTTGTATGCGCAGGTCACAGCTGGGGTAATAAACACGCGTCTGGGCGCAATTTTGGTGGATACTTTACCATATCCTACAGAAGCTCTTGAAATGAAGCAGTTTGTAGAATCGCAGTTGTCATCACGAGTACGTTACGTTATCAACACACATTACCATGCGGATCATGTATATGGCACCTATATTTTTGCTGGCGCACAAGTGATTTCGCATGAGCTTTGCAGACAACTTTTATCTACTGTCGGTGTCGAGAGTTTAACAGCTGCTAAAGCCGAGTCTTCAGAATTAGCCGGTGTAAAAATTGTGCTTCCCCAAATTACATTTGCAGGAGGAAGTTTTCGCCTACGACTTGGTGGAAAGACTATTGTCCTTAATCATTCTCCAGGCCACAGCAAAGATGTGATTAATGTGCTCATTGAAGGAGAGCAGGTTTTATTTGCTTCGGACACAGTCATGCCTGTTCCTTTTTTCCCAGATGGTGATATCAAACAACTAATTAAGTCATTGGAAAATATACATGCTATGTCATCCGATCTAACTAATTTGGTGCAAGGTCATGGACCTGTAATATTACGTGGCGAAGTTGGATCATACGTAGAGAAAAAAATAAAATACCTTAAGACAATTGACAAAGCTGTTAGGCAGGTTTTGAAACGCAGATATAGCAAGAAAGCTCTAGCGAAGACAGATCTTGCTTCAGTAGATATAGATCGTGCTGTACTTGGGGGGCTTGCTGAAGAACTCCATTTGGGCAATTTGGAAACACTTTATAATCGTCTGAAAAGGTATGTCAAACCCTATCCAAGCCGTAGCCGTTAGAGCTAATCAATGTGGCGAACTAAGAAAGAACTGTATTAGTAGCATGAATATGATAGGTTAGGTAATATTGATACCTATTGGGGAAGGCGGATCAAATAACCAGGGGTTGTAAAATAGTATTGAGGGAATGTGACGCTCTCGTCCCTAATAGGGTTGGGAGCGTTTACCATTTAGAAGAGAATTGACTACCTAATGATGACCAAGTTGCTGTATTTATCAGACGCATACCTGAAAGAATTTGAGGCAAATGTACTAGAAGTGTCTGAGCAAGGTCATGTGAGACTTGACTGTACGGCGTTTTATCCAGGGGGAGGTGGCCAGCCCTTTGATCTTGGTACAATGCAGTATGCTGGTGACAAATGTGATGTTATTAGAATTACCAGGCAAAACGATCTTATATGGCATGTTGTTGATGGTGTAAATACTCCAAGTGTAGGACAAACTGTAAAAGGTATTATTGATTGGGAATTACGTTACAAGTTGATGCGTACGCATACTGCTATGCATATACTTTGCGGAGTTGTATGGAGAGATTACGGTGCTAAGGTAACTGGTGGCAATATGTCACCTTTGCGTGCCAGGATGGATTTTGAATTTGAGAGTATGCAAGCTGCTTTAGTGCAAGAGATTGAAGAAAAAATCAACCTCGAAGCCAATGCATCAAGAGATGTTTTAGTGGAAATTGTTCCTAGAGATGTGGCGTTTCAAATACCAGATTTGATACGTACTAAAATAAACTTACTTCCAAAGGGTATTAGGGAGGTGCGCACCGTAGAAATCGTAGGTCTTGATTTACAAGCTGATGGGGGTACACATGTAGCAAATACAGCAGAGGTTGGTGTGATAAATGTGGTAGATTACAAGAGTAAAGGCAGAATCAACAAACGAATTGTAGTAGAAATTGGTGAGAGTAAGAGTTAATGAGATTTCAACCAGTAAAATCCAAACTTGACGTAGCTAAACTTGAGCTTGAAACACTTGATTTCTGGCAAACTAACGCCATTTTCGATCGCTCAGTACAATCCCGCGAGGGCAACGAAACATTTGTGTTCTATGAAGGACCTCCGACAGCTAATGGGATGCCAGGCAGTCATCATGTACTTTCACGGGCTTTCAAGGACATATATCCTCGCTATCGAGCTATGAGAGGCTACTATGTGTTAAGAAGGGGAGGTTGGGATACTCATGGTCTGCCTGTTGAAATAGAAGTAGAAAAGCAGCTTGGCATTACAGGTAAAGATCAAATAGAAACTTACGGTATTGCAGAATTTAACTCGAAGTGTAGGCAATCAGCTTTTGAATATATACAGGAGTGGGAGAAGCTAACTGACCGGATAGGTTTTTGGGTAGATCTTGAAGCTGCCTATGTGACTTTTAAAAATGATTATATCGAATCAGTGTGGTGGATTCTGAAGGAGTTATGGAATAAAGATTTGCTTTATCAGGGTTTTAAAGTGGTGCCTTATTGTGCGCGTTGTGGTACTGCCCTATCCGACCATGAGCTCTCATTAGGTTATCAGGAAAATACTGAGGATCCGTCGGTTTATGTAAAATTCCCACTAAAGGATGATCCGAATACTTCTCTTCTCATATGGACTACTACTCCTTGGACGCTTCCGGGAAATGTGGGTGTAGCTGTTCACCCTGATATAGTCTACGTAACAGTGCAATTAGAAGAGGGTGAGCGCATTATCGTAGCGAAAGAATTGTGTCAAGATGTGTTTAATGAAATCAACCAGTTCAATATTGTAGATGAAACTATAGGTGCAGCACTGCAAGGGTTACAGTACGAGGCTCCTTATAGTTTTATGCCTTTTGAAGGTGAAGCTCATTATGTAGTGCTGGCTGATTTTGTTACTACTGGAGAAGGTACCGGAATAGTACATATGGCAGCAGCATTTGGGGCAGATGATATGGCTATGGCAATGAAGTACGATTTGCCAGTATTAATGACAGTTGGTGAAGACGGGTGTTTTGTTGAAGAGATTACACCTTGGGCCTCTATGTGGGTTAAGGATGCCGATCCACTGATTACACAGGATTTGCTACAGCGCGAATTGTTGTTGAAATCTGATACTTATCTACATACTTACCCTTTCTGTTGGCGGTGTGATACTCCATTACTATATATGGCTCGAAGTACTTGGTACATAGCTACAACTAAACATAAGAATCGTTTGGTAGAACTTAATCAAACCATCAATTGGTACCCGTCACATATTCGTGATGGTCGTTTTGGAAACTGGTTAGACAATAATGTTGACTGGGCCTTGGGGAGAGAGCGTTATTGGGGCACTCCTTTGCCGATATGGATTGACGAGGACGGTGATTGGTTGTTGATTGGATCTGTCAAAGAGTTGTCAGATTTGGCCGGTCGGGACTGTTCTGATCTGGATTTGCATAGACCATATGTTGATGATATTACATTTCCAAACCCAAAAACTGGTAAAACAATGCATCGGGTTCCAGAAGTTATAGATGTATGGTTTGATTCAGGTGCAATGCCATTGGCGCAGTGGCATTACCCATTTGAACATAACAAACAATTTCAAGAACAATTTCCTGCTGATTATATATGTGAGGCTGTTGATCAGACTCGTGGTTGGTTTTATTCATTGCATGCCATCTCTACTATGTTGTTCGACAGTGTTGCTTTTAAAAATGTTGCGTGTCTTGGGCTTATATTGGATGAATCTGGCCAAAAGATGTCTAAGTCTAAGGGTAACATTGTTGATCCCTGGGATGTGCTGAACATGCATGGAGCAGATGCTTTCCGATGGTATCTTTATACAGCTAGTCCGCCTGGTCAAGAAAGACGCTTTTCAGTAGATTTGGTAGGTGACGTGGTACGTAGTTTTACTCTTACATTGTGGAACACATATGTGTTTTTTGTAACCTATGCGAATTTAGATGATTGGTCTCCTAGCACACCCGATGAATATTCAAATAATGCTATATCTGAACTAGATCAGTGGATTTTGTCGGAGTTACATAACCTAGTTAAAGACGTAACTGATGCATTGGATAATTACGATGCTACTGGTGCTACTAGGCCTATTGAACGCTTTGTGGATTTATTGTCTAACTGGTACGTGCGTCTATCACGACGCAGATTTTGGAAAACTGAGGATGATAGTGACAAGCATGCTGCTTATGCAACATTGTATCAATGTCTGCTTAGTGTCAGTAAGATATTAGCTCCTTCCATGCCATTTATATCTGATGCCATATATCGGAATTTGACTGGAGAGGAGGCTCTTGCACCAGAATCTGTACATCTTGCTGATTGGCCAGACTACAATCCAGATCTGATTGATGAAGAGCTCAATCGAGAAATGCGATTGGTGCAGAAACTTGTCTCGCTAGGCCATAGTGCACGTCAGAGTGCACAGTTAAAAGTGAGGCAGCCACTTGCAGAGGTAGTGTTTTGGGCTGGAAGTCACATGAAAGGTGAACTCCTTGAAAGATATTCAAGATTGATTTTGGATGAATTGAATGTAAAACAGGTACGATGGTTAGATTCTGCTGATGAGGCTGTTGTTTATACATTACACCCATTACCTAAGCAGTTAGGGCAAAAATATGCGAGTCGTTTCCCCAAGATAAAGGAAGCGATTAGTCAAGTGGATAGTGCAGGAGCAGCGGATAGATTGCTTGAGGGAAAAAGCATTCTCATTGATATTGAATCCGAAAAAATAGAAATTTTGCCTGAAGAGATTGAAGTACGTGTTGAATCTAAAAAGGGTTTCGCTACTGCTGAAGATGGGGGTCTAGTAGTAGGATTGGTTACAGACTTGACCCCTGACCTAGTTCTAGAAGGATTGGCCCGCGAAGTGGTGCGTAGAGTGCAAGACTTGCGAAAGTCTAGTGGATTTGACATTTCTGATCGTATTAATATTACTTATGCTGGAACGAGTACCTTAGTTGACGCAATAGAACAACACCGCGATTACATCATGGGAGAAGCATTAGCATTGTCATTGGTATTCAATAAGGATGCTAAGGGAATAGTTGAGAACATAGGTGATGAGACCCTGACTTTACGTTTGGACAAAGATACATGAGTTGAGTGGTATCTGTTATGAGCAAAAAGTACATGCTATATGTCGTTGCATTAATAGCTGTTATTCTGGATCAATATACTAAGCTATTAGTTAGGCAAAATATGTTTATTGGGCAAACTATAGTTGTTCATCCTGCGCTGCGTAATATATTTGACCTAACTTATACCACCAACACGGGAGTTGCTTTTGGAATGTTCCAGGAGATCGGTTCTGTTGTCACCGTACTTGCTATATTGGTGGTTGCTATCATAATTTACTATAACAATCAGTTATCTGAACGAGATGTTTGGCTACGCCTGGCCCTGGGAATGCAGATGGGAGGTGCGATAGGAAACAATCTTATTGACCGTCTTTTTCTAGGCTCAGTTGTTGATTTCTTACATATTCATTATTGGCCGATTTTTAATATTGCTGATTCATGTATTACGGTCGGAGTGATTATCATGGTCATATTAATGATTAAGGAAATACGTCAGGAGAAACTGGTGCAGCAACTTGGTTCTAATGACTGATTCTAAGTCTGCTAGTGCGGGAAATACTCAGGTTGTTAGGTTCGATGAATCAGATCGAGGCAAAAGATTGGATGTAGCCTTGGTGAAGGGTACATCAGGTTTATCGCGTTCACAAATCCAACGTTTAGTTAGCCAAGGCAATATATCTGTTGATGGTGTCGTATCCTCTAAATCAGCTGCTGTGCTTAATGGTAGTGAAACAGTTGAGATTCGTGTTCCCCCTCCAGTAC
>CAJWIA010000097.1 GCA_913040765.1 uncultured Anaerolineales bacterium
TCAAAACTAATAGCTGTGGAGCAAATTGAATGGCAAATACAAAAATCAAACAAACCACCTGGAACCTTAGTGATATCATACCTGCCCCAGAGGGCGAACCACTAGAGAGTATCACTACAGAACTAGAGCTAGTAATATCGGCAATTGAGGCGATGAGACCCAAGCTGAGCGAGGAAATAAGTTCAACCGATTTCAATCATACACTTGAGCTTACTGAACGCGTAACCGAAGCCGCCAACCGTTTAGGAGCATATGCAGGTTTGTGGTTCTCCGAAGACACACAGAACCAGGCTGCGCTAGCTTTCCAGGGAAAAATAGAACAGCTCACAACTGAGGCGCAAAATCGAATACTTTTTCTTACTCTCTGGTGGAAAACTCTGTCAGATAACTCAGCTGAACGTTTAATTGCCAACGCTCCTAACAATCTGCGATATTACCTTAACCAGCAGCGGAAGGACAAACCTCACGTTCTTACAGAGAATGATGAGCAAATCATCAATATAAAAAACATGAATGGCAGCAATGCACTCACAACCATCTATGCAATGTTGACCAACAAATATAAATTTAATCTAGCAATAATTGATGGGAATGAGAAACAAGAACTTACTCGTGATGCTCTAATGACATACGTGCGTAATCCAGATGCGGATCTGCGAGAGCGCGCATACAAAGAACTGTACCGTGTATATGCTGAGGACGGCATAGTTCTAGCACAAGTTTACAAGCATCTAGTCCAAGATTGGCATGAGGAACAAATCAAACTACGTAATTACTCCACTCCAATTGCAACCCGCAATCTGCGTAACGACATCCCAAATGAAGTAACTGAAATACTGCTTCAAGTTTGTAGAAAAAACGCACCTATATTTCAGCACTGGTTCCGTGTAAAAGCAGGTTTACTTCAGATAAACAAATTACGCCGTTACGACATTTATGCCCCGCTTACCAGTGCCGAACAAAAGTACCCATATGTCGAATCAGTTGAACTCGTGCTGGACACCTTTGAACAATTCTCGCCTGAGTTGGCATCATACGCAAGGCGCGTGTTTGAAGATGACCACATAGATTCAGAAAACCGCATTGGTAAGCGTGGAGGAGCCTTCTGTGCTAGTGTGATCCCAAAAGTTACCCCTTACGTTCTGTTGAACTATGGTAGTTCCGTACGTGACGTAGCCACGCTTGCTCACGAACTTGGACATGCTGTCCACAGTATGCTGGCCAACAATCATTCAGTACTCAATTATCATTCAACTCTACCACTAGCGGAAACGGCCTCGACATTCTCTGAAATGCTGCTAATAGACAGGCTACTTGCGAACAGTACAGATGCAGCAGTACGTCAAGACTTGATTGCAAACGCACTTGACGACAATTATGCCACCATAATGCGTCAAGCATATTTCACACTTTTCGAACAGCAGGCACACAAGATGATTCAAGAGCATGCCGGCACTGATGAATTGAACAAAGCATACATGAAGAACATGGTAGAACAGTTTGGAGACTCAATCGAGGTTAGTGAGGAATTTCAGTGGGAATGGGTCTCGATTCCTCACATCTATTACTCGCCTTTTTACTGCTATGCTTACAGTTTTGGGCAATTACTAGTATTAGCTCTATATCAACGCTACCGCGAAGAAGGAGTGAATTTTATACCGCATTACCTGAAAATATTAAGCTACGGTGGATCTCGAAGCCCAGAATACATCCTGAATGAATCTGGAATAGACATATCTGGACCTGAATTCTGGCAAGGCGGCTTCGACTATATTAAAGGGATGATTGATGAACTGGACGCCACAATGTAACAATGACGTCTTACAGGCAGGCGATATATTTATTCTTTAGATCGGAGATGTGGAAACAATATGACTTCACGAATGGAAGATTGGTCTGTCAATAGCATTACCAATCGATCTATTCCCATACCAAATCCCCCATTAGGTGGCATCCCATAACTCATAGCTTTCAAATAATCTAAATCCACTGGATGAGCTTCGCCAGATTCTTTGTTATGATCCTGACCCATATCCAAGAATCGCTGCTCTTGATCTATAGGATCGTTTAATTCGGTGAAAGCATTACATAACTCAAGACCGCCTACAAATACTTCAAATCGTTCAACAGTATCTGAATCGCCTTCCTTAGTTTTAGCTAATGGAGATATATCTCGAGGATAGTCGTACACGAAGGTAGGCTGAATCAAATTCGGCTCTACATATTTGCTGAAAAGCATCTCTATTAGTTTACCTCTTGTAGCATTGGATGGGACATTAAGTCCTCTTAATGTGAAATGGGAAACTAACTGATCGTCACTACAATTCAAATAGTCAATATCCGAATATTCATTCAGCACCTCACGTAAAGACACTCTTCGCCAAGGAGGTTGAAATTCCAATTTATGCCCCTGGTAGGTCACCACAGTACCATCGCAAACTTCCTCAGCCACAAATGCTACCATTTGTTCTGTCAACATCATCACATCTTCATAGTCCGCATAGGCCCAATAAAACTCCAATTGTGTAAATTCTGGATTGTGTGTAAGACTAACACCCTCATTACGAAAATCACGGCCTATCTCATACACTCGCTCAAAACCACCGACAAGCAACCTTTTTAGGTATAGTTCAAAAGAAATACGAAGAAATAAATCCTGGTGCAACTGATTATGGTGTGTAGAAAAAGGTCGTGCTGCCGCACCCCCATAAATTGGTTGTAAGACCGGTGTCTCTACCTCAAGAAAATCACGTTTGTCAAGAAAATATCTCAATGCGGTAATCGCTCTGGATCTCACTCGAAATATTTCACGCACATGTGGATTTACTGCCAAGTCCGCATAACGTTCACGATAACGCGCCTCTACATTGTCAAAAGCTGAATAAACCCTGCGATCACCTTCTTCATCTACTTCCTTTGCAGCAGGTAATGGACTAACACTTTTTGCAAGCATTCGAAAATTTGATACATCAAGGGTGACTTCGCCAGTACGGGTTTCCATCAATTTGCCTGTAACCTGCACAAAATCACCTAAATCAAAATCGGCCTCAAATTGTTTTAATCTATCCTTACCTATAGCATCAGCTCGAATCAATAATTGAATACGACCACTTACATCCTCTATATGTGCAAAAGCTAATTTTCCCATTGTACGCACAGATCGCATACGACCACACAATGTAATCTCTAAACTATTTTCACCACTTTTGTCTTTATCAGATGAACGTTCGGAAAAATGCTTAGTTGCCATAGCTATACTGTGGCTCCTTTCAGCACGATGAGGAAAAGGTGACTCACCACGCTCTCTTAGCCTCTCAAGCTTGACCAACCTATTTTGTTCTATTTCTGTCAATGATCGCATACAATTTACACCGATACAGGAATTTCACCAATCATGAATGTTGATACTATTATACGCATAAAGTACTTTAATAAAAAAAGCCCCGTATCTAGATTAAGGTACGGGGTAAGCCTAAACAACCACACTATTTGACTTTCAAAATATGGTATGTAACGTCTCCAGCGGGTGCAGTTACCACTACCTCATCACCCGCACTAGTACCTAATAGTACCTGTCCTAGTGGAGATTCGTTAGAAATTAGACCTTCAGATGGGTCGGACTCAGTCGCACCGACAATCACGAAAGACTCTTTGTCAGAGTTGTTCTCTTGTACAATTACTGTTGATCCCATTTTAACTACCCCATCATTCTTGCCTTTTTTGATGACAGCAGCTGTGGATAACATTGACTGTATTGTTACTATACGTCCTTCAACAAACGACTGCTCATTCTTGGCCGCTTCATACTCAGCATTCTCAATAAGATCTCCATCCTCCTGAGCCTGATGCAAACGTACAGCTACCTCAGCTCGACGAACCGTTGTTAGATGGGTTAATTCATCTTCTAGTTTCTTCAAACCACTCTTTGTCAAATAAGTTACATTTACCATATTCATATTGTTAATCCAATAAGCCAATTCACCTTGATTTAACTGCTCTATATTGTTTCACAAAATCTATAAAAAATAACAAAAAGAACTGAGAAACAATCCCAGTTCAGTTCCGGTACATATTTGTGCGCAAATTCTACCAGCAGGCTGTATTTCTGTAAAGTCGAATATCATTAGTCAATTATTATATATTCTCACCAAATCTAGTGTCCGAATAAACGTGTTGACACAACTAGAAATCTGTAAGCATATGTATAAATTTCACCTTTGACCTATATAAAGAGACATGATAAACTCTTGATTAAGTCATGAATAGTATCCAATGGAGTTATTACTATTATTTTGCGCCCGGTAAAGGACCGTGCGTTGTTTTGGCTTAAGTACACTTTTTAGCAGGCAAGGTATACGAAAGTACGGAGCAACTTCTCCGTACTTTTTTTGTACATGTAAACTTGCATATTGTAAACACATAAGGGAGGAGTGATGACAGTTTGCAGAGGTGTAAGGGGAGCAGTACCAGTTATATCTAATACAGAAAGTGACATACTTGCAGCTGCAGAAAGATTGTTGAGTGAGTTGATTGATAGGAATGGAATCCTTTCAGATGATATTGCTTCAGCTATTTTTACTACCTCACCAGATATTAATGCTGAGTATCCAGCAATCGCCGCTCGTAAGCTCGGTTGGACCAACGTAGCCTTACTCTGTGGACACGAAATGAACGTTCCTCACGGCATGCAGCGCTGTCTACGCATCCTAATTCACTGGAACACAGATAAGTCACCTGAAGACATAGTACACGTATATCTAGATCGGACAAGAAGTTTAAGACCCGACTTATATGTAGAGGAGCAATAGACAACACATGATAATTGTAATGCGAGCTAACGCATCAAAATCAGAAATAGACGCCGTATCGGAGCGGGTAAAAGCAGAAGGTTTTGACACTAGCCTGGTGCAAGGTACAGAACGAACAATAGTATGCGTGTTGGGAGATGGTAGACCTATAGAGCAGCAACAATTTAACGTGATGCCAGGGGTGGAGAGCACAACTAGAGTCTTAAAGCCATTTAAACTAAGCTCCCGAATAGTGTCATCCGAAGATAGCTTATTACATCTGTCAAATAATACAATTGTTGGCTCAGAAGTTGTTACTATAATAGCAGGCCCCTGCTCAGTAGAGGATCGTACACAAATGCTTGAAACTGCTCATGCAGTAAAGGAAGCTGGAGCTCAAGCACTAAGAGGAGGAGCATTCAAACCACGAAGTTCTCCGTACAGCTTTCAAGGATTGGGAGAAAAAGGACTACAAATACTGGCTGAAGCAAGGGAAGAAACAGGTTTACCCATAGTCACTGAAGTAATGTCATCTGAACAAGTTGATTTAGTGACTAGTTATGCCGATATACTGCAAATTGGTGCACGTAACATGCAAAATTATGAACTACTGCGTTCAGTTGGGAGAAGCAAACAACCAGTTCTATTAAAACGAGGCCTGATGTCCACCATAGAAGAGTTGTTAATGAGTGCAGAATATATTCTTGCAGAAGGTAATCAGCGTATATTACTATGCGAGCGTGGTATAAGGACTTTTGAAAAATACACTCGCAATACCACAGATATTAATGCCATACCAGTACTGAAAGATCTTACACATCTGCCTATTATTCTAGATCCTAGTCATGGAGTGGGTAAATGGGAGTACGTGCTAGCAGTAGCACGAGCTGGTGTAGCTGCAGGTGCCGATGGACTATTAGTAGAGGTACATCACAAACCTGAAAACGCTCTTTCTGATGGTGCTCAGAGTCTAAAACCAGAGAGATTTGCCGAGTTGGTTAAACAAGTTAGGAAAGTAGCAGCCAGCATTGGAAGGTCCTAATCTAACACATCACTTTACGCAAAACAGTGACTAAGGAGATACTATATGATAATTATCATGCGCGCCGGAGCCACAAAAATACAGATAGGTAACGTTGTAAAGCGTATAGAAAAAGACGGATTCGTTGCGCATTTGTCTGACGGTTCAGAGCGCACAATAATAGGAGTTATTGGGGATGATCGTCCAATAGATAGACGGACTTACGAGATCATGGATGGAGTTGAGAAATCCGTACAAGTATTACAACCGTTTAAGTTGGTGTCCAGAGATTTCCAAGAACATAACAGTATTGTAAAAGTTGATGGAATTGAATTTGGT
>CAJWIA010000098.1 GCA_913040765.1 uncultured Anaerolineales bacterium
TAATCCTGACAAAGTAACTGTAACAAATGAAGAGACTGAAATGCTCTTAGACGCTATCCGATCGCTTCCTGCTGACCGACAAGAATTATTAATCCTCAAATTTGTTGAAAAGCTCTCAAATAAAGAAATAGGCAACATCATGCGTCGCAGTGAAGGAGCTATAAAGAGTCTTTATCATCGCACCCTTTTGACATTAAGACAAAATCTCAACAACAAAATAAGTGACCAATGAATTCTCATTCTAAAACCCAATCGAACCCTGACAAGAAACCTCGCTCTCAAGAAGGCACATCATCTTCCTTGAAAGACCTTCTTAACACGTCTCACGCAGTAAAGAGAGTGCTGGAGCCACAAAATCCTCGTCAATCATTCATCGAAGAATTAGCAGAAACTCTCGATTCAAATGTGGAATATGCACGTAAAGCAATGCAAAGTCTCGAGCGCCGTAAACAAAGGGTAAAATGGACGGCAATTGGAGCAGGGGCAGGAATATACGCCCTTAGTGTAGGTATAGTATTTGCCAAATTAATTAAATGGATTTTTCAAAGACGTAGCAAAGATATATCAGACACATAACATTCAATTATTCCATTAGAAACCTAATTTCAATGTTCGAAAGTGACAAGACAGACCATATAAAACTTTTGTACTGGATGATGCTCACCAGAGCAGTGGACGACAGGTCTGTATCGCTTGCAAAACTTGGAAAAATTCCAGGCACAATTTTCTCTCAAAAAGGGCATGAAGCTATTTCAGTCGGTGCCGCATGCGCACTATCTGAAATAGATGTAATTGCACCTATGCATCGCGATCTGGGAGCCTATTTAGTCCGTGGGATGACCCCTGGTCGAATATTTTCCCAAGCGATGGCTCGAGTCACTAGTCCAAGCCAAGGAAGAGATGTGAATACCCATGGCATGGGCGATATAGAATTAGGCATAATTGGCTATGTTAGTCACTTACCGCAATTAATGACAGTTGCTTTAGGAGCAGCATTTTCATTTCAGTACCGCAATGAACCAAGGGTAGCACTAACCTTTACCGGAGATGGAGCCTCATCTGAAGGTGCATTTTCCGAAAGCCTTAATCTGGCTGCCGTACTAAAGTTACCTATAGTTTTTATTCTAGAAGACAACCAGTATGCTTACTCAACACCATCTAAGTATCAGTATGCAATAACTGATCTTGTTGCACGCGCAACCGCATTTGGACTTCCAGGCGTAACAGTTGCTGGAAACAATGTTCTAGATGTTCAAACCGCATCCACTGAAGCTATTGATCGAGCTCGGAGAGGAGATGGCCCCACTCTAATTAAAGCTAATACTATGCGAATGGAAGGGCATGCTCTACACGACTCCGCAAAATACGTGCCAACTGATTTGCTCAACAAATGGAGAGAAAAAGATCCAATAGTAAATTACAAGAGTTTGCTTTATGAAAAGGAGTTACTGGATGAGCAAACCGAGAAAAGTCTAATCAAGCAAATTGATAAAGAAATATCTGCCGGTGTACTTTGGGCAGAAAAAAGCCCATTTCCTGATCCCGCTACTTTAACTGAAGGTGTGTATGCCTGAAATCACATTTCTACAAGCTATTAATCAGGCTCTCCATCAAGAGATGAAAGCTGACGACACAGTATTTATATTGGGACAGGATATAGGTGTTCTAGGAGGAGCCTTCCAGGCTACTGCGGGCCTATTTGACGAATTTGGACGAAAGAGAGTGATCGATACACCTATGTGCGAGTATGCATTTTCGGGATTAGCAAGTGGTGCTGCATTAATGGGTTTACGACCAATAGTGGAATTTCAATTTGCTGATTTTATATCAACTGGCTTTGATCCTATAGTACAGTTCGCTGCTACTCATCATTACCGCCAAAAGAATCCTTTGCCAATAGTGTTTCGGGCTCCATGGGGCGGCGGATCATATGCAGGCCCATTTCATTCACAATGCCCAGAAGCATGGTTTGCTCATACCGCAGGATTAAAAGTAGTCATACCATCAAATCCACACGATGCTAAAGGACTACTCATATCTGCAATAAGAGACCCCAACCCTGTTATATTCTTCGAACCCAAATTCTTGTATAGGAGTCAACGCGGAGATGTTCCATCAGATTCATATACAGTCGATTTAGGTTTAGCTGACGTTGCTCTCGCAGGCACTGACATATCGATCATCACATATGGAGCTATGGTTCCAGAAGCTATCGCAGCAGCTAAAACATTAACTAAATCTAGCATATCATGCGAAGTAATCGATTTGCGAACAATATCTCCATTAGACAGAGAATCAATATTAGCGACTGCTAAGAAAACCGGAAAAGTGCTTATATTACATGAAGCACGCAAAACTGCAGGCATAGGGGCAGAGATAGCTGCCATAATCAGCGAAAATGCGTTTGAATACCTCGATGCTCCAATAAAACGAGTTACAGCACCTGACACCCCAGTTCCTTATAGTCCTCCACTTGAAAATGCATATCGACCTAATTCTGACAATGTTGTCCATGCAGCAAAAGAACTATATTATTTCTAATAGTATACGAATGGCAATTTTCACTATATTGTCATTAATTGCCCACGACGTTCCGCATGCGTCCAATACCCTCAACTTCAGACTCTAGAACATCGCCAGGAACAAGAAAGCGAGGAGGTTGCCTTACAAATCCCACTCCGTCAGGAGTACCTGTCGCAATCACATCACCCGGCACCAAGGTATGACCTTTCGAAAATATTGAGATTGTCTCTGCCACTGTATAAATCTGATCAGATGTATTTGACTCCTGCATAAGCTCACCATTAACCCAGCATCTGAGATCCAAATATTGCGGATCATCCATTTCATCGGAAGTCACAATCCAGGGACCAATCGGACATGAACCATCCAAGCTTTTACCTAAATAAAACTGCTGATGTCTAAATTGAATGTCTCGGGCAGATATATCGTTCAATACTGTATATCCAAAAACATAACTTAACGCGTCATCTACATCAACGTTAATACATTCCCGTCCAATAATCACCGCAAGCTCGACCTCCCAATCAATTTCACTTGAGACTGATGAGTCATAGGGAATTTTTCCATACGGACCGTTTATAGTATTAGTTCCTTTTGTAAACACCAAGGGGTATCCAGCCTCCACCGAAGAAGTACTACCTGTACCAGCTGTCTCTTCGGCATGCGCAGCATAATTTTTTCCCAGGCACATTACATTACCAAGCAACTTCGGTATAGGAGCTGTTAGGCATCTATTATCTATAGGTACCACTTCTATAGTATCCTTTACAGATCTATATCGGTCTTCCAGTTCTTCCGCCGCAGCTATCCACTCAATCATAGTCTTTGGCCATCCTTCGGAGTTCACCAAATATTGAACCCCACCATCAGATATAATACCTAACTGTGTACTGCCTTCGATAACGAATGTACCTATACGCATATTTTTCTCCTTACCAACTGAAATGTTTGATTAATTATACCTATACTGCAGTATCCTGGTCAAAAGTCATTTACCACAGCGTATTATGCTATACCGAAACAACTTATATGACATCCGCACACACCGCATAGCATATATAATCCCACAAACACATCATGCTAATAAAGGAATCTAAATATGAACTCAGGCATAAAATTAGGAGCCATATTCCCACAAACTGAAATAGGTATAGACCCTCAAGATATAAGAGAATACACTTTGGCTGTTGAACGCCTAGACTTTGATTATATTTTGGCATTTGATCATGTTCTTGGAGCTGATGTATCAAACCGTCCAAGCTGGGTAGGACCTTACACACAACAGCACTCATTTCATGAACCATTTGTATTGTTTGCCTATATGGCAGCTATTACTTCAAGCATAGAATTAGCTACCGGTATAATCATCCTCCCCCAAAGACAAACAGCATTGGTTGCCAAGCAGGCAGCTACCCTCGACGTCCTTAGCAATGGTCGACTCAGATTAGGTATTGGTATCGGCTGGAATTCAGTCGAATACGAAGCACTTGGGGAAGATTTTAGTAATCGTGGTATTAGATCAGAGGAACAAGTAGATGTTATGCGTGCCTTGTGGACAAATCAGACAATCAACTACGATGGTCATTGGCATAAAATAACAAGTGCGGGCATCAACCCACTCCCTATACAAAAACCTATCCCCATCTGGTTCGGAGGCAAATCCGAAAAAGTCTTGGAACGCATTGGACGCATAGGAGACGGATGGATAGCTGGTGGGCTAAATGGACCAAACGAGGAAAGCAGTTCAATATTTAGTAATATTCGCGAATACACTAAGAAATCAGGAAGGAACCCTGAAGATGTTGGTTTAGAGACATGGTTGTCTGCCAAACAAGATCCATTAGAATTGCTAGCTGACCAAGCCTTAGAATGGCAAGATGTAGGCGCAACCCATATAGGCATCACAACAATGGGTGCAGGCTACTCCAACATAAAAGAACATATACAGGCTTTGGAATACTTTAAGAAGATGGTGCATAACAACAATTGATATGTACTCCTAATACCCTGTGACGGCGTACGGTCTGCTTCACCTGTATTTTGATATAATAGCTCGCTAGTGCTAACATTAGCACAACATATTCAATACAATTTACTATTTACAATGTAAGCAAGAAACATAAATATGAAACGTACATTTACAGAATATTTACGTATATGCCTAGCAGGATTTTGTATGGGAGCCGCTGATATAGTCCCAGGCGTGTCAGGAGGAACCATGGCATTCATACTAGGTATATACCAAGAGTTACTAAACTCTATAAAGTCTGCCGACTCACATCTGCTCCGCTTATTACTTAGACTGAAATTTAGTGAAGCGTCCAACTACTTCCCATGGCGTTTTTTGACTGCAGTAGGCATCGGAATTTTGATTGCAATACTTACGCTTGCCAAAGTCCTTGAAACCCAGCTCGAAACTAATCCTACGCAAATTTGGTCTTTCTTCTTCGGACTAGTATTAGCTTCAATATTTACAGTAGCTCGTAGTATAAAAGACTGGAGACCTTCTCTGATATTGTTTGCAGCTAGCTCCTGTCTAGTATCTTACTCAATCTTAGGAGTCACACCTACAACCACTCCGGAAACCAACTGGTTCTTGTTTTTGTCCGGAGCTATTGCAATAAACGCTATGATCCTCCCAGGAATATCAGGAGCTTATATTCTAGTTTTGCTTGGTAAATACAAATACATTCTTTCAGCAGTCAACAGCAGAGATGTATTTACTCTTGCAATTGTCCTTGCTGGTGCAGCCATAGGACTAACAACATTTGTAAGATTACTAAGCTGGCTGCTAGACAAGTACCGCAACACGACAATGACACTACTAACTGGACTTATGATAGGTTCCCTGCGAAGATTATGGCCATGGAAAAGCGATGCAAATCAAATGAGCCCAATCCTTCCAGAAACCATTAATAATGAAATCCTACTCTCCATTGCAATAGCTATTGCCGGTATGATGGCTATACTAATAATTACCAAAATATCCGCGAACATGGAACGATCATCCAAGATTTCAGAATAAATCACAGCAAATCAAAAGGCATGGGATCCTAATGAGTTACATAACACTTCTGCATTCAAATATCAGATGGGCATTAATTGCAGTAGCACTAACAACTGTAGTGATTTACATACTATGTTCTGTTAAAATAATACGCCATTCCCGGTTTACCAGATTATATTCTGTCGCATTTGCCGGAATACTGGACTTACAGACTGTGCTTGGAATTACATTGCTCACACTCAAAATATTAAATACGGGTCCGAGCTATATCAGGTTTGCCTTACCACATACTATAAGCATGCTATTAGCTGTGGCTACAGCCCATATGGCAGCTCGCTGGTCAAAATCGCCTGACAAAGTGGTGCGTACTCTAATTGCTACACTCGCAGCATCTCTATTAATCCTATCTGGTATACGCGAGATAACCGGACAGTGGCTAGGATGATATCAAACAGCATCTCTTTTTCAAAAAGTGTCCAATAGCATGAACAACTTTTTACATAATGCTGTTACCATAGCTAGAGAAGCAGGCCAGATACTGCATGAA
>CAJWIA010000099.1 GCA_913040765.1 uncultured Anaerolineales bacterium
TCAATGGTCCCTAGTAGAGTAGCATTTTTGTTTCCTGAACGAAGTGTATTGGTCAGCTCGAGGTTGATACGCGTAGCAGAATCTAGCCTCATAAATTCATTGGTGTCATAGGTAGACAACCCATTAATTAACTGCAGCGTTGTTGCCTGTGTTTGGCTCAGATAGTAAACAATCGCAGCGGCAGCTGCAATAGCAAGAGGATATTTTTCTATTCCAAAACTAGCTAAAGTATTGACTTTGGTTTCATCAAGTAGTATCCGATGGCTAGTTTCCGGCTCAAAAACCCACTGAGGTATCTTGGTCCTATGAATATTGCTGGAGTCTAGAAGATTCTTGTTGCTATCCGGGACAAGCAATTCCGCAGGTGATATACGGTTCAGTTCATTGATCAGTTGCTCTTCGTAATCTTCTGAAGGGAATTCTGTAGCTCTAAAATGGCCAGTTGACACATCTATATATGCTAGTCCAGCTCCTCCGTCAGTTTGGTATGCAGCAGCTAAGTAAGTGTTGCGATTTTCCGGTATCATGCCAGGGTCGGTCATAGTTCCTGGAGTGAATATCCTTACTACTTTTCTTTGCATAATTCCATTTACTTGTTCTTGACCAACCTGGTCACATATTGCTACATGGTGACCTTTGCTGACTAATTTTCTGAGGTGATTTTCTAATGAATGGTAGGGAATACCAGCCATAGGTACCGATAACTGTTTTGATACCTTGCGGTTCGTAAGTACGATTCCTAAATCTCGAGCAGTAATTTGTGCATCTTCATCGAACGTTTCATAAAAATCTCCTAGCCGAAAAAACAATATTGAGTTTGGATAGTTGTTTTTTATCTCTAGATATTGCTGACGAATTGGGGTGACTTTTCTGTCTTTTCGCTTCATTAGTGTATTGTAAGAGAAGGCAAGAGGATGGTCAAATAGACATCCTAATCCGTTGCTATAATTTAGTCTGTTTACTCACTGTGGTAAGCTATATAATGATAGGTTAATTATATGGAAATTACTAATCGACTTGACTTAGTTGTTGACGGCATGGATTGCGTTGACTGTGCTCATGTTCTGCAAAAAAGTCTGCAGCGTTTGGATGGTGTAGAAGATTGTTCTGTAAACTTTGCTAGTGGTCGGATGCAAGTCATAGGTACCGTGCTGTTCGAAGATGTAAGCAAATGTGTATCTGGACTTGGATACGGTGTTGCAGATAATGTTCGATCGGAATCAAATAACAGTTCTAGTTTGCTCTCAAAAATATTTAGTAAGCCTCGAAATAAAGCAACTATAGTTGGCATAGCATTCATCATACTGGCATTTCTATCAGAAATTGCTGTACCCAGAATAACACCAGTGCTTTTTGGCTTGGGTTTTCTGGCCGGCCTATATTTTCCAAGTCGTACAGGCTGGGCTGCATTGCTTAGTGGTCGTGGGTTAGACATGAACGTTCTGATGACCCTTGCTGCTGCGGGAGCATATGTTACAGGACAATATGCCGAAGCTGCTACGGTTATTGTTCTTTTCAATCTAGGCGAATCTCTTGAAGGATTTGTGTTAGAGAGGTCGCGTGAAAGTATACGTGCGCTGATGGAATTGTCACCACTAACAGCTAAGTTGTTGAGCGTTTGCCATGACTGTGAAGCACATGCTGGTAGGTTGTTACCAGATGGTTCAAGTTACTATAAGTATGGTCCGTGCCCATGGTGTGACTCAGATATACGCATTGTAAATGTTGATTCCTTAGTGATCGGTGACGTGATTATCGTTAGTGAGGGTGAGAGAATACCTATGGATGGGGTGGTGACGTCTGGGGAATCGTCAGTCAATCAGGCACCTATAACTGGCGAAAGCAAACTAGTCTATAAAAGTGAAGAAGATCACGTGTATGCAGGTACTGTGAATGGTGGGGGTGTCCTAGAGGTTTTAGTGACTAGTTTGGCTGAAGATAACACACTATCTCGTATGATACATCTAGTGGAGGAGGCGAAGGACCAAAAGCCTCCAATACAGAGGTTTCTAGACAAATTTGCGACTATTTATACTCCAGTTGTGGTTGGTGTGGCATTGATGATAGCAGTAGTTCCACCATTGTTTTTTGGCGCACCTTTTTTCAATAATTCCGAGGGGCATGGCTGGTTGTATCGTGCACTTACTATGTTAGTAATTGCCTGTCCGTGCGCATTATTAATATCGACACCCGTAACTATTATTAGTGCTATCACATCTGCTGCGAAACAAGGTGTTTTGATTAAGGGTGGCGCCTTTCTTGAGATATTAGGCCGAGTACGAGTATTGGCTTTTGACAAAACAGGAACCCTCACTCATGGTACACCTAAACTGGTATCCATGACTTGTGTTAGAAGCGATTGTGTATCTAGTACAACAGAAGACTTGGCCTATTCTTGTACCTACTGTAAAGAGATGGTGTCTATGGCAGCTGCAGTCGAGAAATCTAGCAATCATCCTCTAGCTCATGCAATCGTGAAACATGCTACTGATATTGGGTTTGCTAATAAGCTAGCCAGGGAAGTGAAGACTCTGACTGGCCAAGGGGTGCAGGGGTTGGTAAATGGCCGGCAGATTGTTGTGGGTAGCCACGATTATTTTGACAATGAAGTACAACACGATATAGAGTTTTGTAAACAAGTAAGCGTTTCTGAGAAATCTGGTTGTTCAGTTATCTTAGTAGGTGAAAATGGTCATACAATGGGTTATATGGCTTTCATGGATCCGTTGCGCATTGATGTGCCCGAGGCGCTAAATTCGCTAGATGATAGCATTATGACCGTCATGCTAACAGGAGACAATCTCAGTACAGCAAATGCAATTGCTGAGTCCGCTGCAGTTAGTGTAGTCCATGCTAATATGCTTCCTGCGGACAAACTATCTATTGTGGGGGAGCTAGGTAAAAAGTATGGTGTTGTCGCTATGGTAGGTGATGGGGTCAATGATGCACCCGCTTTGGCTGTAGCCGATGTGGGTATAGCTATGGGTGGTATAGGAACTGCACAAGCTCTAGAAACAGCGGATGTAGCTCTAATGCGAGATCAAATAAGTATGATTCCTGCAATAATACGACATAGTCAATGGACTTTAAGAACTATACGTTTCAATGTAGCTCTTTCATTAATTCTAAAAGCAGCGTTTATGGTTATAGCGATCTTTGGAGTGGCTACTTTGTGGATGGCTGTGCTAGCGGATGTAGGAGCTACTTTATTCGTCACATTAAATGGAATGAGGATGTTAACAGGAAGATTTCTTAGGTAATTAGTTCTATAGGTATATAATCTGCGCGGTTGAGGTAATTTACCCTAGTACCATCTGTGTTAAAGTCAATATGGCTAATGGATGCATTATTGAGATGGAACCATAAGTCACGTTCATCTGACTTAGGAACATCGAGTATTGATGACAGCAAGTGATGATAGAAACCAACATGCGTGACCATAACTACTCGATGGTTCGTACCAGCGTGACGTTCTAAAATCTGGTTATGGACCCTCTGTGCACGTTTTTGTATGTCATCTAGGTTTTCAGTGGGTCGGTTCCACCATCCGTTGGAATCTATCTTTTCTGGGATCACCAGATCAGGATATGTTGACCTAAAATGTTCGTAGTTTGGCCCTGGTAGTCCGATACGTTCTCCTGTGTCAGTATCCTTAGTAAACACTCCACCACATTCATGTATGTCCTGCCAGACAACCAGTGGGATTTGCAACTCTTGACTGATATACTGTGCCGTGACAATTGATCTTGTCATCAAGCTACAATATATGTGTGATATATAAAATCCAGATGTATTTTGCGTATCATGAAGTTGGTTGTGACTAGTATTTGAATGTCCATGTTCGGAAAGAAAACGTGCCAGCAGCTTACCTTGTTTGTTTCCTTTCTCAGTAAGTGGTGGGTCTGGCACCATTTCATCTAGCCAAGCACCACCCGGAACATTTTCGTCAGATGATTGCTTTTTGTCCAATACTGCATTATTGTTGGATTGACAATGTCTTATTAAGTACAAATGCATATATTTCGACTCCTTTAGTATGATTTTATCAAAATTGTAACCATCCATCCAAAAATCCGACTTCGTTTTGACCATTTTGATTGGTGCGTCTATAACCTACTATACTCGTTTCATGGCTGACCCCTACTGCTGACCAAACTTTTACTGGATCCTGCTTTGTAAGCAATGTAAATGGAATTCCCCAATTCTCGACACCTTTAATAAAGTTGAAGGCCCTTAACACAGGCCAGGTAGTGGGTATGTGCCAGTCCTTTGCATCAGGCCAGGATTGATATGACCCTTTACCAATTTGTGGTTTTCGACCAAACACATTATTTTGTAATGCGTCTAACAATAGGTCTGCACCAAATTGGGATAGTAGTTGATCAGCTTTTGGTCCTGATATTCCCAAAGGCAGTTCTATCTCCATTTGAGAAACTATATCACCGGAGTCAATCGAGGAGCTCATGTGATGTAATGTGACACCAACTACACGTAGTCCATCACGCAATTGCCAAAAAAGTGGTGATGGCCCTCGGTATCCAGGTAACATGGATGGATGGATGTTGACAGAAGCTAGTTGTGCTCGGTCCAGCAGATGTTCCGGCAGTCTATTAGGGAAGCATGCTACGACAATAACGTCGAATTCCACAGTGGATGGCAAGGTGCTTGGGTTCCAAATTGGCAATGCATGTTTGCGTGCATAGTCAACAATGGTATCATTAGTGTTGGTGTTCAAAACTATCTGGTTGCTGTGCAAAGAATGATTTTGTGGTAGTACTGGCAACACTACACCTGTGATATGTTGATTAGCTTCTATTAGAGCTAACAATGGCTTTATGGAAAAAGAGCTTTGTGTTCCAAAGTATAGAATTCGAAGAGAGGAGTGTCTATGCCTGAAACTGTTCATTGTGTGAAACTAGGTCGTGAATTACCCGGTTTAGATAAACAACCTTTTCCGGGTGAATTGGGTAAGAAAATACTAGAAAATGTATCCGCCCAAGGCTGGGAGATGTGGCGGGAACACTCCACATTACTAATTAACCATTATGGATTAAATCTTGCTGATCCTGGAGCCACTAAGACTCTGGCGGATGAGATGGAGAAGTTCTTCTTTGGTGATGATGCTCAAGTTCCAGAGGAGTGGGTTCCAGAAGGGCAAGGCACGGGAGCAGGTATTCCTGGTGCAGGTGGTAAAGATGCTCCCCAGGGAAAGGGTGCTCCCCAGGGAAAGGGTGCTCCAGGACAAAAGTAGTAATTCGTTCATTTTACTTGTTCCAGCATTATCTCAGATTCAATCTGAAATTGTAACAGAGAATGAGATTGCCTAAGTGCATTTTCTACCGCAGAAGGTGTCTCACCATATGCAAAAATAAAACCCAAATACCCATCTCCTTCAGGTAGTGGAGTTAACGGGTAGTTCAACTTTGCAGTAATCTCTATTTTATCTATTGCGGCGATTGACTCGGCTTGTTCTATTCCAGTAATTTTACGTAAAATGCCACGTTTAGGAATAGGTATCATCATGACTCCCTTACTACGGTCATCAGCAGCAAATTTCTCGATGTTTGATCCGCTTGCCTGCAGCAAAACTAATTCCTCTAACGACAATCCGGATCCAAAACTAAGAATATTGGAACATAATCCTCCTATAGTTCTTCCTGCTATTTCTATAGGCCAAACACCCCGTTCGTTGATACGAAATTCAGCATGAATAGGACCAAACCTTAGCCCAAGTGCCTTTGCCGCCGATATCAATGTACTCTCTATTTCGAGTTGATCTTCTTGCGGTAGTCGTGAAGGCGTAACATAAATTGTCTCTTCAAAGAAAGGACCTATTAATGGGTCTGGCTTGTCAAAAATGGCTAGAATCTTAATGCCCTTGTCGCTAATCAATGCTTCTACTGCTACTTCGTCACCAGGAATATAATCTTCCACCATGATTTGGGTACCTACAGAATTACGTAAAATATTGCGTATACGGTACCATGCTGTTTTGAATTCGGCAGGGTTATTTGTTCGTATAACTCCGCGACTTCCATTGAGTAATAGGGGTTTTAATACGCAGGGATAAGAA
>CAJWIA010000100.1 GCA_913040765.1 uncultured Anaerolineales bacterium
CCGATATCTCGTAGTCGATCTAAGTTGGCAACACTTGGTTTTGCTCTTAACACAGATTGGCTAAAGAATAGCGGTAATTTTAATACTTAATATGTGTTCAGCCAGGCGTCAAAACTCTCTTTGCCAATTAGATCGCCAATAGCATTGCATTCTCGGCAGGATGGTAAGCTTCTATCGCATTTGGAAAGTTTTTTTCTAGCGAGATCAAACCGAGTACCTTGCCAAATGTCAAATATATGTGTTTTGGCAAAGTTACCAACCACGTAGTTCTTTGCCCAGTCATGGGAGCAAATTGTGACATTAGCACCAACATCGACAGTCAGCATATAGAATGGGTAGTAACACTCTTGTTCGATAGGAAAATTCGAACTTCCATTTGAGGCGTTGTTTTTGTTCGGGCTAAAAGCATCTGAATCAACTAATCCACCGCGGTTGGTCATGTTTATACCGTAGTTGTCATCTTTGAAATAACGGCGCCTTAGTAGTACTTGTTCAGAGGTCAATCCAGCTTCATCACGCAACATTGAGAATTGGTCAATTTGGTGTGATCCGTCGTACATACTGATACTGATCGTATCGAGCCCTGAATCAAATAGGGCTTTTAGCTTATCTAAAGTGAGCAAATCACCATTTGTGTTCACCTCAATTTGAGATTGAGGTAGAGTAGATTTGGTTAATCTAATAAGTCTATCTAGTCGCTTGTGTAATAGTGGTTCACTTTCTCCAGAAAATAGTATCATTCCGTTGTAATCTATACTATGAAGATCATTTAGTAGCTTTTCATATAAAGGAAGTTTCATCACTCCAGATAGGCCAAGTTTTTTGTAATAGTCGTCTGATACCGGGCAGAATGGACATCTCCTGTTGCATGCTGCTACGACACTGATTTCGATTATGGAAAATACTGGTATTCCCTGATGTAGACTCAAACGGGCCGCCGCGATTTCGTTTTTTCGCTTCGTTGTGGAGTCTATAATTGGGGCTCGTAGCATCGAGCTTCACCTCTTGGAAAAGGGTAAGATGGTGTTGAGGAGTCGCACTAGATTTATTGTAGTGACAGAATCCATATCTGCTTAGATAGTAGTATCAAAACCATTTTTTCAGATTCTACTGTTTGAAAAACATATAGGGTTCGATGTAATTGCTTTATAGGAACTTGGGTGTCAGATGGTAAGTTAGTATATATCAATAGGATTGAAAACTACGTGCGTTGTACTCAGATGGAGCTTTGTGGATTACGGTGCTTTGAGAGAACAATTTGATGAATAAAGTGTTGGATACAGGGGTAAATAATGTACGAAATGTATCAAGGTATATATTCGGACAGAATTGTTTGGCTAAATTAGCTGAAATTCTAAGTACACACTGTACAGGGCCAACTGGCCATACCGTATATTTTGTAGATAGTTATTTTCGAGAAAATGGTTCGCTAATAGATAGACTCCCCATCGAAGAATCTGATCAAGTGGTATTTGTCTCGACAGTAGACGAGCCAACGACTGACTTGATCGATACTATGTGTGCTCAAATTCTTAGCGAAAGAAGCACGATGCCAAGAGCAATTGTAGGTGTTGGAGGCGGAATTACTTTAGATACAGCTAAAGCAATTTCTAATTTGATTGGCAATGGCGGTAGAGCGGAGGATTATCAAGGTTGGGACCTGCTAAGTAAACCAGGTGTCTACAAAGTCGGTATTCCCACAATTTCTGGTACTGGAGCAGAAGCAACTCGTACGTGTGTGATGACGAACCCGAGAACTGGTGCAAAGTTAGGAATGAATAGTGATTTTACTGTATTTGACCAACTGCTATTGGACCCAGATCTGTCAGCAACTGTACCTAGAGATCAGTATTTTTATACAGGAATGGATGCTTATATCCATTGTTTTGAAGCGTTACGAGGGTCGCATAGGAACGTCATTGGAGATGCGATGTCAATTCAGGCACTAGATCTCTGTCGACAAGTGTTCAAATCAGATCAAATGATGTCTGATGTCAATAGGGCTAACTTAATGGTGGCTTCTTATCTAGGCGGTTGCGCAATAGCAACAAGTTATGTTGGTGTTGTCCACCCATTTTCGGCTGGTCTTAGTGTTGTTCTTGGTTTGCACCATGGCATCGCGAATTGTATTGCCCTTATGGCATTGAGCGAGTTCTACAAAGAAGAGCACGATCAGTTGCACGCTTTTGCTGATCAGCAAGAAATTGACGTACCCAAGGATATTTGTGCAAACCTATCTGAAGATGCATTCGAGAATCTGTATAAGGCTACCATCGTTCACGAAAAACCATTAACGAATGCCTTAGGGGCAGACTTTCACAATATACTCACCCGCGAAAAAGTGAAACAAATATTTTCTCGAATGTAAGTCGTAATAGATAATTTATAGATTGGGCAATTAATTATATAGTTATGGCTGATTACAGAATTCCATTTTCGAATCGATCCCATCTGTATACGGATGCAGAAATTGATTTGGTCACGGGACTTATGCGAAATGCAAAGTCACTCACACAAGGCGTCCATCAACAAACACTTGAAACGAATTTTTCTGAGTATCTGGGGACAAACTATTCATTCGCTGTATGTAATGCGACCGCTGCACTTGAGATGGCAGCGCAGCTATGTTGTTTCGAAGATGGGCATGAGGTCATTGTACCCGCGCATACGTTTACTTCCAGCGCATATCCATTTCTAAAGCATGGCGCAAAAATTGTTTGGGCAGATATAAATTTAGAAACCGGTGTAGTGGATGCAGCGGAACTTGAAAAATGTATTTCACGTCAAACCAAAGCGATCGTTGTTCCACATCTTTATGGTTATGGCGCCGACATGGTAGAGATTGTAGAACTTGCGAAAGCAAATAAAGCGTTAGTAATTGAGGATGTGGCGCAAGCGATAGGTGTAAAAGTAGCGGAAAGAAAATTGGGCACTTTTGGAGACATAGCAGTATTTTCTTTCCATGACCAGAAAAACATGACAACGCTAGGTGAGGGCGGAATGATCGTCGTAAACAATGAACGATTTGCCGACGTCATACCGATGTTGCGCCACAATGGGCATTGCAATTATGAAATGGAGCGAGAAGATTATTGGTTACCAGCAATGGGAGATCTCGCGGTGCCGATGCTAGAGGGCACTCATCTCTGGCCCAACAATTTTTGTTTAGGAGAAATCCAATGTGCCTTAGCCAGCGAGCTTCTTAAGAGAGTCGATCAAATTAATGTAGAGAAGAGAAAACGAGCCATAAAATTTATAGATGGTTTGCGTAATCAGAGTTTACTGCAGTTTCATCGTGTCAATTCCGAACGACACAATTATCACCTATTGGTTGCGCAAGTATCTGGCGGGAGAAGGGATCAGATAATTAGAGCACTAGCTTACAACTATGGAATTCAGTGTGCCGTTCAATATTATCCTTTGTATCGATATCCCTTCTATCAATCCGTGGGTCTTGGTGACGCGTTTTGTCCCAACACTGATTTGTTTTTTGACAGTATGCTATCAATACCGTTTGCGCACAGCCTTACCGATAGTCAGATTGAGTTTGTTAGGGCTGCTATTCAGGAAGTTGTAGATTCGGTCTGAGTAAATCTGGAAATATAGAGTGAGAGTGGTATTCCGTGTAATTGGGAACAACGTTGTGGGTATGGGCCATATCTACCGTTGTTTGTCACTGGCTCATGGGATGGCCAATCAAGATATCTTATTTGTGTGCGACGTTGATAGTGAATCAGTAGTAAAAAGGCTTGTTGGACCTGTCTATTGGCTAGGTGTATACGATACGAAGAATATCGCGGATAAGATCATAAGTCTAAATCCGGACTTAGTCGTCAATGACGTATTAAACACTGAGAAAACATATGTTGAATATTTGAAAAAAGAAGAAATTTTTGTTGTAAATTTTGAAGACCTTGGGAGTGGTGCCAGCGTTGCCGATTTGACCGTGAATGAGCTTTATGATTACCCGATACTAAGCGGGAACAATATTCTTTGGGGCTATGAACATTTTTTTGTTAGAGAAGAATTCGAGAAAGCTCGGCCAAATAAGTTTAGAGAGTCTGTGGCTGAGGTGATTTTAACTTTCGGCGGGACTGATCAACATGATCTATCGCGACTAGTTTACGAAAGGATAAATGAAATTTGCAGGAAGTATCAGATATTTATACGAATTGTGACTGGCCCTGGCTACAGGGGGTTCACTCGCCTTGAAAAGATAGTGTCTAAAGCGTCAGGAGTTTCTTTGACGCATGCTACAGGTGTTATTTCAAGTATTATGGAGAATGCCGATATTGCTATAACGTCGAATGGTAGAACTGTGTATGAGCTAGCCCACATGAATATCCCGGGGATAGTAATACCGCAGCATGAACGAGAGGAGACTCATTCATTCGCCCGAGAAGAGAATGGGTTTATAAAGCTGGAACCTTATGTTGAGGGTATGTCGCTAGAAAAAGTTCCACAGTTACTTGAGAAGTTGATTGCCAATAAACAATTCCGCAATTCGCTATTTTCAAGATTGGAGAAGTTCTGTTTTCTTCAGAACAAGCAACGTCTACTGGATAAAATATTTGACAGGTGTAAAGATAGAAAAAAGATTCTGCAGCACGGTTAGAATATCTTCTGTGTCAGGTCGAATTGTGCTTGTGATGTAGATATCCTAAGCAGTGCCAGTCAAAATAGCATTTATGATTTACAAAACTTTTGTTTGGTCGAGTGACAATAATGTGAGTGAGTGTTTGTAAGGGCCGGGAGTTATGCGACTGCACGAATTAATGTAATGAAGATAAATAATATTTTCCATAGAGGAGAACGGGATGTATCAATCCTAACCCCACCCTACGTAATTGCTGAAGCTGGGGTTAATCACGAAGGCGATATGAGTATTGCGAGAAGACTAATCGACGAAGCTGCGGAAGCAGGCGCTCATGCAATAAAGTTCCAAACCTACAAAGCAAGTACGCTCGCATCAAAGAACTCACCGTCTTACTGGGACACTACGAAGGAACCAACAAAAAGCCAATTTGAACTATTTTCCAAATATGACAAATTTTGGAAGCCAGAATTTGAAGAATTAAAGAAACAATGTGACATTGTCGAAATCGAGTTTATGAGTACGCCGTTTGATCTCGAGTCAGCTAATTTTCTTTCTGATTTGGTTGATGTGTTTAAGATTTCTTCATCAGACATAACGAATAAACCATTCATCAAGAATATTGCAGCTTTTGGAAAACCGATTATCTTATCGACTGGTGCGTCTAGTTGTGAGGAGATTTCTGAGGCTCTTGAGTGGGTTGGTTTGGAAAAAATTCCGGTTGCACTGTTGCATTGTGTCCTGAACTATCCGACCTTGGATGGTGATGCACATCTTGGAATGATTCTGGGGCTAAGGAAAAAATTTCCGAATGCAATAGTTGGTTACTCTGACCACACGATGCCGGGTAATATGAAAAATCTAGAGATAGCTACCCTGCTTGGGGCCCAGATTCTTGAGAAGCACTTTACACACGATAAATCGTTGCAGGGAAATGATCATTATCATGCGATGGATAAGAATGATTTGAGGGTATTTTTTTCTAGAATTCGAGACGTTCAAGCGGTCATGGGTCAAGAAGAAAAAGATATACTCGATGTAGAACAGTCGGCACGATTAAATGCGAGACGTAGCCTGGTGGCCAGGCGCCGAATCACGCAAGGGTCGTCGGTTTCTGAAGCAGATCTAACCTGGAAAAGACCGGCTCACGGAGTTAGCCCGAAATACATTGATGAAGTAGTGGGGCGTATATCAAGCGTTACCATAGAAGAAGATGACATTATAACTTGGGATATGCTGAATTGATCACTACGCCAATTCAACCGGCAAATATCGACGAGTACCTAAAGAGATTGTTCCCAATTTCTCGCAGTATTACGGGTAATGGGAATCGAGAAACACTCCGAGTTCTGCAAGAATTGGTTCCAATTAGTATTGAGGAATAC
>CAJWIA010000101.1 GCA_913040765.1 uncultured Anaerolineales bacterium
TTTAGTCTACCCAAGCTTATAGTTCGCGCACCATCAGCTAAGGTATCAGGTTCCTGGTCATTTGAAATTAGAATGCCATTTCGCAAAGATCGGGCAGCATCATTTGCCATTGATGGCTCTGCTCCCCAAACTGATATATCGACATCCTTAGAACGCAATCCAGATATTATTCCTGAGCTTAGACCACCTCCACCTACAGGTGCTATGATAGCGTCAATGTATGGTACAGAGTCAGCTAATTCAGTACCTAGTGAAGCATTTCCAGAAATCACATGCTTATTGTCATACGCACTACACACGTAATAATCTGGCAAAGATTTCGACAATTCTAATACGCGCTGTTCTCGTGATACGATGCTCACATCGACAAGATCGACTATAGCACCATAACTTCGGACTGCCTCCACCTTCACTCGCGCTGCCGTATTTGGCATCACAATAGTGCATTTTCGGTTTATCATTTTTGCTGCACAAGCAAGGGCCTGACCAAAATTGCCGGACGAAGCAGCTACAAAACCTGGGGCATCAACTTGATTGACAACATTCCATGCTGCTCTGAACTTGAAGGAACCGGTGACCTGACATAATTCACTGATAAGATAAATTTCGCAATCTGCCAGTTCGTTCAAATGAGTACCTTGTATGATATGGGTAGGTATTATTGGATCAGAACTTTCAGTATTTTCGATTCTTATATTCATTCAAATAACTCCTATCACAGACTCAGCACTAAATGTTAAAAACTTTCAAGGCTAGATACTATTTACAACTTGATAAACTTGTTGGTGGATAACATAAGACGACCAGTCTAATTATTATAACGACTATCAAGCTGATTTAAGTATAAACCGTTCAACAAATGTCGATCAACAACAATTTTTTCATGAGCATATTGTAGCATCCACTAGTTAGTTACTGTTTGACTTCCAACAACAATTGATGATACACTCTAATATTGTCCTGATACAGTACAGTAAGTCCTACAATTGGTTGTTTATTAGGTTCAATTCCTAAGGTTGTCGGGTCTGCACAATAACTTTACAGACAAAATAAATAGTCCGCCATCTTCAACTACCAGCAAATGAAGGGCCAAATGCTCAACATACCAAATACAGGGTACAAGTGACTAGTTTACAAAAAACAAAGAGGATCTCATGGGTTTCGATAATGCTATGGGTACTGCGTGTCGTTGTAATTGCCCTAGTCATCTATGGGTCCGCTGTAACACTTGCTTCTGGAAAGTATGCGCCTAGCAGTTGGATCAGTCTGCTAATAGCTGGGTTGGCTCAAGGCAGTATATATGCCCTGATTGCACTGGGATATTCACTTGTCTATGGCATTATGCTAATGATTAATTTCGCTCATGGAGAAGTGTATATGGCCGGTGCATTTGTATCATTCTTTGTGGCTGATGCACTTGAGCAATCTGGCTTCCTACAAGCACAACCGCTGGTTACAATTTTTATATTGCTTTTGACTGCCATGGCAACCTCAACTTTGGTAGCATTAATTCTTGAGCGTGTAGCCTATCGTAGGCTACAAAATGCGCCCCGAATGATCTCATTGATCACTGCTATTGGAGCCTCATTTTTCCTGCAGTATACATTTAGAGGTTTATTTGGTTCCGGATTTAAGGCATATCCAGTATTTGGAACAATGTGGGGACGTTGGACTTTTGGGTCAGTTACTGTACAGGTGGTACAAGTCGTGGTAGCTATGGCAGCTATATTGATGATGGGAGGTTTATATTGGTTCGTCGAAAAAACAAAAACTGGCAAATCAATGCGCGCAGTATCCGAAGACAAGGAAATCGCATCTCTCATGGGTATAGATGTCAACAGAGTGATAGTAATCACATTCATGCTGGGAGGAATGCTAGCTGGTGCTGCAGGAGTATTTCGAGGACTTTACCAACCACAAGGAATTGGATACAACATGGGATTTTTGCCAGGCCTTAAAGCATTCTCCGCTGCAGTACTAGGTGGCATCGGTAATATTCCCGGAGCAATGTTAGGAGGAATATTCCTCGGTCTATTTGAATCTATAGGTCCTAATCTCATCCTACAAGGACTAGGTATTGTAGGAGCAAACCAACTGAAAGACGCAATTGCAATAGTGATGCTTGTGTTAGTTTTGATATTCAGACCACAAGGTATTCTTGGCGAGAAATTAGCTGAAGAAAAAGCATAATACTATGACCAAGTCAAACATTGCACATACAGTGCTAGAGCGCAAGAATGCTACTCAGACTATGTTGATTGGCATCTATTCAGGCCTGGTGGCCCTTTTCGTTTGTCTAATTGGTATGGTTGAAACATTTGGAGAAAGGGACATCATCGGTGGAATAATATCTATGGGACACACTATGTTGATTATCATTGCTATGGGTGGTGGTGCTATTGCAGTCAACAAGCTTAGAGAGGATATATCTACGCCTACTGCAAAAAGTAATAAAGCATCATTCTTGATTGAAATTTTGGTTGGTATAACATCAGGCCTCATAGTTGGTACCACATTATCCGTATTCGTTTTTGCTACTGCGCTTGTTGACATGCGTTCAGTACTGATTAACGTGTCTCCTGGATTGCTTGAAATGCTAACATTGCAAAAGCCTGTGTCTCAAGTCGTGATGACTATAACTATTTTGGGGTCACTGCTGGGAGGTCTAGGTGCAGCAATATTCAATATTACTCCAAGAATAAGATTGCCTCTTGTAGTAGGCTTAGCATCAGTCGTATCTCTCGGTATGCTACGTGATATGATGAAGATTATCCTATCAAGAGAGGGGTGGCCAAGTGTTCTATTGAATTTCCTAGTCAAAAACCAAGGCTTGTCCATCACAGGCGCCATTACGATATTCGCAACCACAGTTGTGCTAGTTACAATCTGGCCACATATACCAGCAATATACGATAAGATAATACGAGTAGTCGTAACTTACGTTCCCAGGACTTTACAACTCACAGTGAGTATAATATTTGCAATTACACTAGCAATGAGAATATTCTGGTTTATTGCGATAAGTGATAAAGATTTACCTGTTCTACCTATATGTAACATAGCCGCTCACTCTTCAGATGTAGGCGAGGTAGGCCTGGTCAAATGTATAAATATACTGTCTCAGGATGTCAGCACAACAACTGATCTGCTTGGGGCCAATATTGCTACCCTAGTTGGTACTATTATTACAATTTCTGAAATGCTGATTGGAGCAAGCATTCTCTTAGGCATCATGTTTGTTCTTTGGAATATACGACAAAGAGCAAAATCAACAGACACAACATCTACATTGGAATACCCTGACAACGCATTATTAATAATCACTAAGCGCAACATTTCTGCTTTCTTTGGTGTTGCATTACTTGTATCACTTCCTATCTTATTAGGAGTATTTCCAAGCGAAGTACTCCTAAATGTTGGGCTTTATATGCTAATGGGATTTGGATTGAACATAGTTGTTGGTATGGCAGGATTGTTAGACCTAGGTTATGTAGCATTTTTTGCTGTGGGAGCTTACTCAATGGCGATGCTGACATCGCCTCGAGCCTCTATAGAACTAGGGATGTCATTCTGGGCCGCTCTTCCTATAGTTGTCCTGGTAACAGGAGCCACTGGATTGTTAGTTGGAGCACCAGTGCTACGAATGCGCGGCGACTATTTAGCAATCGTTACTCTGGGATTCGGTGAAATAGCTCGATTCCTCTTCCTTTCTGATTGGTTTAAACCCTGGCTAGGTGGAGCACAAGGCATACTCCTTATACCGCCGGTGAGCATAGGTAATGTCCAACTGATTGGACCACACAAACTGTATTACGTAATAATTACAGGTTGCCTTATTGCCCTATTTATATCAGCACGTTTGCGTGGATCTCGTGTAGGACGAGCATGGATGGCAATGAGCGAAGATGAGCAAGTGGCCGAAACGATGGGTATTAACACTGTTTACTACAAATTGCTTGCGTTTGGATTGGGAGCAATGATAGCTAGTCTTAGTGGAGCAGTTTTTGCAGCAAAATTAGGCACTATTTTCCCGCACAGTTTCAACGTATTAGTGTCCATTACAGCCCTAAGTTTGCTAATTGTTGGAGGCATAGGCAGCCTGCCTGGCATAATAGTAGGAGCATTAGTCTTGGTAGGACTTCCTGAACTACTCCGTGAATTCACGGAATACCGTTTGCTAATTTATGGCGCAGTTTTAATCTTCATGATGCTAGCACGTCCGGAAGGTCTGATACCCCGAGTCCGACAAACTAGAAAAATAGATGATCAAGAACTAAACCAAGATGCATGGCTGCATAATGAAAATGAGACTAACAATGACTCGAGTGTAGCAGTAACATAATAAATATCAAGAAATGGTAATTTAGCTTTGAACAAATTATTTGAATGTAAAAACCTCTCCAAAGATTTCGGCGGATTAACTGCCGTCAACAAGTTTAGCTTTGATATAGAGGAAGGCGAAATAGTCAGCCTAATTGGTCCCAATGGTGCAGGCAAAACTACATTCTTCAACCTAGTCACAGGTCTTTATCCGCCTAGCAGTGGAATGATTATGTTCAAAGGAGAAGATCTGATTGGACTTTCCCCATATGAAATTACGCAATTGGGAATAGCTCGTACTTTTCAAGCAGTACGCCTCTTCCCAGACATGACGATACTAGAAAATGCTATGGTTGGTCAACATTGTAGGAGCAAAAGCGGAATACTTGGAGCAATCCTTCGACCTCGATCATACCAAGAAGAAGAAGAACGCATACGTAATAATGCAAAGGAGCAGCTAGCATTTTTTGGTTCACGATTAATGGGTTTTCGCTTGGATCAACCAGCTGCAAGTCTATCTTATGCTAACCGCCGAAGACTTGAAATTGCTCGAGCAATGAGCACTGAAGCCAAATTGTTACTACTGGACGAACCTGCCGCTGGTATGAACCCTAAAGAGACCATAGAAATCGCACGCTTAATCGGAAAGTTGAGAGATGAACGAGGGTTTACTATTCTTGTTATAGAACATGACATGCGAGTAGTGAAAGATGTGTCTGACCGCGTAGTAGCAATGGACTATGGCGGCAAGATTGCTGAAGGCACTTATGAACAAGTGGCAACTGATGAACACGTTATTGAGGCTTATTTAGGAAGGACAGGAATTGAAGAGTAAGATAATGCACACTGACGAAAATCCCATTCTAGAGCTTAGAAACGTTGACACCTACTATGGGCCAATCCAGGTGCTTCGCGAAATCAATATAAGTATACGTTCAGGTGAAATAACTTGCCTACTTGGTGGAAATGCTAGTGGAAAATCTACAACCCTACGCACTATTCTAGGAATGGTAACTCCTAGTCGCGGCAGTATACATTTGCGCGGTGACCATATAGAGGGTATTAGCACCACTGAACTAGTACAACGCGGGGTTTCAATGGTGCCGGAAAATCGACGTGTTTTTGGACGGATGACGGTACTAGAAAACCTTGAGATGGGTGCCTTTCTACGTAAAGACCGCAATGAGATTGATAAAGACATGGAACGCGTGTTAGATCTTTTTCCTAGACTGAGAGAGCGCCTTAAACAACTGGGTGGCACAATGTCTGGAGGTGAGCAGCAAATGCTCGCTATGGCACGCGCCCTAATGTCTCGGCCCAGTTTGTTGCTAATGGATGAGCCGTCTATGGGTTTATCTCCATTGTTCGTACAGCAGGTTTTTAGCATCATACAGGAGATCAATGAACAAGGTACAACTATATTCATGGTAGAGCAAAATGCAAACATGGCACTATCAATAGCTGATTATGGATATGTTCTGCAAACAGGTGAAATTGTACTTAGTGACACAGCTGACAATTTGCGTGATAACAAAATGATGCGACAAGCTTATCTTGGAGAGACTTAATCTCCGACAAAAACTCTACCTTTGGAGGGAATCATGAATGCAGAAGCTGCTCGGCCGCAACAGCCGGACTCTCCTCA
>CAJWIA010000102.1 GCA_913040765.1 uncultured Anaerolineales bacterium
GCAAAACTAAATCGTGAAAGATCGACGATCCGTGGACGACCTCTCTATAGAGGAGCTCGAGCGAATCCTAAAGATAAAGAAAAGTAGGGCTCGGGAGGAAAGATTGCGTCAATACAGACAAACTGGGCGCGCCCTCCAATCGGACATAGATATGTCACAAGCTGAAGATTGGTCACCTCCTCGTCGCAAGCTCCAAATCGGCAGGATTACTAGTCGCGCTTTGTGGATACTAGAGATAACAGCTGTGGCAGGTTTGGTTTACTTAGGCTATGACCTCTGGCAAGCAAGAGAGGTTATAAACAAAGAAGTAAAAGAGGTTATTTCGTCTGAGATTTACCCTACTTCATCTCCTACACCTATAATTAAAGCATTGGTTCTACCTGGTGGACATGTCCCACCTACCGACCCTGGGGGAGCTCGCCCAAACAACTCTGAAATACCCGAAAACTTGCGACCGCTAGTGCAAGCGTTGCCTCCTGTAATCATTCCTACTCCAGGTGCAAGACAAGCAACCCGGATAGTTATCCCTTCAATACAGGTGGATGCGCCCATTGTTCAAGGAGATGGTTGGGAACAACTACGACGAGGCGTAGGGCAACACATTGGCACAGCTAGTCCTGGGCAAAAAGGCAACCTGGTGTTGTCCGCACATAACGATATTTTTGGTGAAATATTCAAAAATCTAGATATGCTGATGCCTGGAGACGTAGTTACCATCAATACAATGGGTGAACAATTTACATATGTAATAAAAGAAACCGAAATTGTAGAGCCAACAGCGATCGATGTTATGGATCCAACCACAACACCAACTCTGACACTGATTTCCTGTTATCCTTATCTTATTGATAATAAGCGTATAGTGGTTTTTGGCGAACTACAAAAATCGTAGTATTGCCCTGTACGAATCTAATGGCAACATGTATCATTTATGTAATGGGTGGTAAACAATTGTGAGCAAACGAACTAGCAGACGACAACGAAGAAATAAGCAGAGTCAGCGTGATAAACCACGAGTACAAAGCCCTGCGCTTTCACGTATACGAGCTCGCGATTCGTTACCCAATAATTTTACTTACCTCACTAAAGACCTCAAACGTATTGTGTATCTAGGTTCGTTTATTGTTGTTGGGCTCATAGCACTTTCGTTATATATTAACTGAACTAACAAGCAGTTGCATTATGTTAATGGTGCTGCTCATTATCAAACAGAAAAAGGAACTCCAAAACCACCGTCTTGTGGAAAGTTATTAACATGTTAGATAAGCTTGCCGGAATTGAAACTAGGTTTGCAGAGATAACACAACTGCTTGCTGACCCAGAAATAGCCACAGACTATACTCGTGTTACGGAGTATGCGCAGGAACGTGCGCGCATAGAACCCATTGTGTCTTTGGCTATCCAATATCGTAAAACCACGCAAGCACTTATAGATGCAAAGTCTTTGCTAGATGACATTGAAATGCGTCCAATGGTCGAAGATGAAATTGAAGTACTCAGAAGCACTGTCGAAACACTAGAAAAAAAGATCCTCAGGCTACTTCTTCCAGTCGATCCGCGAGACGAAAGAGATGTCATCGTTGAGATTCGTGCTGGAGCTGGCGGGGACGAAGCGGGTCTCTTTGCTGCGGATCTTTTCCGCATGTATTCAAGATATGCAGAAGCCCGAAAATGGCGTACAGAAATATTGTCATCCAACACAAGTGGCGTGGGTGGCTATAAAGAAGTCATAGTTGAAATTAAAGGCAAAGGAGCTTATTCACGGCTAAAGTATGAATCAGGTGTCCACAGAGTCCAGCGTGTGCCTGAAACAGAGACCCAAGGCAGGATACACACTTCCACATCTACCGTAGCTGTAATGGCTGAAGTGGACAATGTTGAGATTAACATACCGGATACCGACATAAAAATGGAGGTTTACAGAGCCGGTGGGGCTGGTGGACAGAGCGTACAAAAGAACTCTACTGCGGTCCGTCTTACCCATAAGCCGACCGGCGTAGTGGTACAGTGCCAGGACGAACGATCCCAAATGCAGAACCGTTTACGGGCAATGTCAGTTCTACGGGCTCGCTTGTATGAAAAGGAAATAGAGAAGAGACGCAGCGAACAAGAGGCCAATAGACGAGCACAGGTAGGAACTGGTGACAGGAGTGAAAAAATTAGGACCTATAACTTCCCCCAAAACCGTGTGACTGATCACCGAATTAATATCACTTCGCACAACCTAGAAGGCGTCCTTAATGGAGATATTGATGCTTTTGTTGATGAGCTATCAAGCCGTGAAGAAGCAAGTCGACTTGCAGATGCAGGTCTTGATGATTCCCCAGACACCTAGCAATGAAGTCCGGTTATACTGTAGTAAAAGCAATCCGCCACGGAACCAAAATCTTGGGTTCCGCCGACGAGCCACAACTTGAAGCAGAAGTGCTTCTGGCCCATTACCTAAATGTGTCCCGCTCTTGGATAGCTGGTCACCCAGAGGAGTACTTGTCAGAGCCCATTCTTGCTTCATACAACAACTCACTCCGGCGGCGCACTAGCGGAGAGCCATTACCTTATTTGTTGGGATATTGGGAATTCTTCGGCATAAGTTTTGCTGTCGACAAGAGAGCTCTTATTCCACGTCCTGAAACCGAAATAATAGTGGAGCATTCTATTTCTGTTGCCGGAAACAACCCAAACATACGAATAGTAGATGTGGGTACCGGTTGCGGTACTATAGCGATAGCGCTAGCACTTAACCTACCAAACGCCCTGTTATTTGCAACTGACATCTCGCAAGACGCATTATCACTAGCCAGAACGAATTCGATCCGCCATGCTGTAAACAATCGTATAAAATTTATTCAAACAGACTTGCTAACCAGCACGGGGAAATTCGATATCATATGTGCAAATCTTCCCTATCTAACCACACAAGAGACTTGCACGCTGGTTGTAGGAAGACACGAACCGCGTTTAGCTCTGGATGGCGGGCCAAGCGGACTGAACATTATTCGGCAAATGATAGCCACTGCCGGCAACCATCTAAAAGATGGTGGGAGCTTATTAATGGAATTTGGCAATTCTTCTAACAAAATTCTAGAAATGGCAAATTTCTATTTCGGGTCTGCTAATTGCAAGTTAATACCTGATTATGCAGGTAGGCCGCGAATGCTAAAAGTTACAACCTAACTAAGAGTAACAATGTGTTTTCACAGCAATCGATCCACACGTATCATAGCTGACTCGGATAACGCCTCAATTTACGAGTCAGCTAGAATTCTTAACAGCGGAGGCTTAATTGCATTCCCTACAGATACCGTGTATGGTGTAGGAGCGCTTTTTACCAATAAGTCCGCTGTTAAACGACTGTACGATGCCAAGTCACGTACTTTGAACAAAGCTATCCCTATCCTTGTAGGAAACTTTTATGATATTTGGTCCCTCTCCAAAGAGGTGACTCCAAGCGCGCAAAAACTTGCAAAATCCTTTTGGCCAGGCCCTCTCTCTTTAGTTGTACGCAAAAGCGATAATGTGCCTGATATTGTTGCGCCCGGGTCCACGGTAGCATTACGCAGCCCCAACCATTATTGGTTGTTAGAATTACTCAGCCTGGTGGGTCCTCTAGCAGTAAGTAGCGCTAACAAATCCGGAGAGTCCGAGTCAATATCTTGTAATGAAGTGCAAGCATCTTTTGGCAACAAGCTTGATTTAATTGTGTCTGGCACCATAATTAGGCCATCGTTACCTTCAACAGTTGTAGATTGTAGTGTAGATCCTCCTAAAATAATTCGGGAAGGTCCAATTTCTAGCGCAAGTATCATGACAGCTAGGTAACTATCCGGCTAACCCACCTGTCATGATAAATAATCTATTGTGTTTTCCTGTCATTCTGTTGTTGTTATCTAGTCCACTAGCAGGATGCGTTACTCTACAGAGTAGTGTAGCTAATCAATTGATGTCACGAGACAACACCGAACAAGTCTTGACTGCACAGGATACTGTTACCCTATCAACTACGAGCACTTACACTCCGACAGCTACAAGCACATACACTCCATCTCCGACTTCTACGAACACGCCTACTGCTACAAGCACATACACTCCATCTCCGACTTCTACGAACACACCCACATCAGAGCCAAGGTTTCTTGTTCCTTTTCGAGACGACTTCAGCGACCAAGTCAGTGGATTGATTGAGGAGGATTACACAAATCTAGTGACCGAATATGTGGATTCCAGTTTTAGAATGAACATAATGGAGGCCCATTTTACTCAACTGAGCGAATACAAATTACATTTCCCAAAAGACGTATCCGTAACAGTCGATTTATCTTTTGGGGAGCATCCTAATACCTGGATGGGTATCGCATACCGCATGCATAATGAAGACAATTATTATTTGTTTGCAGTCGACGGACAAGCAAATTACAAAATTTTTAGCGTTACTTCCGATGGGCCCGATTCTAACCCTTCATACAACGTGGATACAATGTTTACAAGTTATGTTCCACAGCTAGCTGACGAGTATTTTTCAATTAACAATATCAGGGTGGATATGCAAGGAAATCATTTTCAGTTTTTCGCCAACAACATATTGCTTACCTCGCTAGAGACGGACATATTGTCACAAGGAGGTGTTGGGTTGGTAGGGTGGACAACGGACAATGCTGACATCATCAAATTTAGCGATCTGGAGGTCATAGATTACAACAAAAGGGTTGTGCCTAACGAAGCAAGCTGTATTCTGGTTCAAAAACCTAAAGACACTATGCTATCTGATACTGATTTGCGCATCAACCCTTTGGGACCACTAGGGATAGACTCAAACATTCGCATGTCTGTTAAGCCCAATGACTTGTCTGTTATTTTTTCTGCTCGCACACTTGACCCAGACAACCTTATTGTAATGAGTCGCCTAATCGCACCAAACGGCACTATTATATACGACATAAATAGCTCCCTCGAGGACGAGTGCACCAACAATGCACACTACTCTGGGTCTTGCGGCGCTGAAGGAGAAATTAATATACAGCTCCCTTCCAGCCCAAAGTTTCCGTTATTAAGTGGAGATTACGAATTAGAACTATACTCAATGGGGCAGCCGATTTGTGATGCAGCCACCATAATTCGCGCCGATGTCAGTCCGAACACTCTTTTCACGGACGAGCCACAAGCAATTGATATCAATGTTTGGATTCTTAGTACAGCAGAATCGCTAACTATTGCCGGAGAACGCAACCAAATGCAAAAAGAAATAAGGGAATCTATTGATGGTTTGCTCGAACAACAAAATATGCGTCTTGGCAAACTAAACCTGTTTGATTCCAGCCCCACAGACAAGGCTGTGTTTGCCCAAACCGATGAAACCAGCTTATCCACCCTTTGCCAAGCAACAGCCGCAAACACAGGAACTTCTAGAGCTCTGAATGTTGCACTGATCGATGTGTTCCAGGAATATTATGAAAATGAAGAAGATTATTTGCCTGTGTTAGGTATCTCGCCGATACCAGGAATGCTATTTTCGCCAGAATCGCAATCATCTTGTGTTGTTATTAGTCTAGAAGAGCACTATGGCGACTATCGCTATGTGGGGGCAACCATTGTACATGAAGGCTCTCATTTTATGGGGTTAACACACACTACAGAGGCAGATGGTAGTTCATTTGATATATTTGACGACACTCCAGAATGCCCATTAAATATATACGACCTAGATGTGAGCGGGGAAGTTGAAGATCATGAATGTCTAAAAGCAGACAGTTCGAACTATATGTTCTGGCAAGATAGCGGCAACATAGACAACTACACCATTAGCCAACAACAAGCTTGGGCTATACGCCGCCACCCACTATTCTATACACAACACCTTAATCAATGAGAGCTGTCAGCCTTCAAAACTCACAGAAACCCCCAATTATAGGTGTCGACGCGAGCCGCTGTTCTGTGCCACAAAGGACGGGC
>CAJWIA010000103.1 GCA_913040765.1 uncultured Anaerolineales bacterium
GATTGGGTAGTGGACCTTGGTCCGGGAGCTGGCAGTAATGGTGGAGAGGTGGTAGCACAGGGCACTATCCAAGACATTGTAGACAACAAGAATTCATTAACGGGCGATTATCTTTCAGGAAGAAAACATATACAAGTTCCAAAGTTGCGGAGGGAGGGTAATGGAAAGGAATTAGTAGTGCGCGGAGCCCGTGAACACAATCTTAAAAACATTGAAGCAACGATTCCCCTTGGGAAAGTAGTATGTATAACTGGTGTGTCGGGATCAGGCAAGAGCACGTTAGTGAACGATGTCTTGTATCGATCTTTGGCAAAAGGTCTACATGGAGCGCGTACTGCGCCAGGTGAACACGATGAAATAGAAGGGATCGAGTTAATTGATAAAATAATTAATATTGATCAATCTCCGATAGGGCGCACTCCGCGCTCGAATGCTGCTACCTATGTTGGGTTGTTTGATCACGTGCGTAAACTGTTTGCTGAGCTGCCTGAGAGCAAGGTGAGAGGCTACAAACCGGGCCGATACTCTTTCAACGTTAAAGGCGGACGATGCGAAGGGTGCCAAGGTCAAGGCCAGCTCAGAATAGAAATGCAATTCTTGGCCGATATTTATGTCCCATGTGAAGAATGCAATGGAGCTCGTTATAATCGGGAAACACTACAAGTTAGGTTTAAGGGGTTTACGATAGCTGATGTGCTTGCCATGAGCGTAGACGAATCCACAACAGTTTTTAGCGGTTTTGCGTCTATGATGCGTAAACTTTCGACACTCCAGGCGGTGGGTTTAGGCTATATAAAAATTGGTCAGCCAGCTACTACATTGTCGGGAGGCGAGGCTCAACGTGTGAAGCTTAGTAAGGAGCTGTCAAAACGCTACACGGGGCGCACATTGTACGTGCTTGATGAACCTTCAGTTGGACTCCATGCATCTGATGTAGAACGACTAATAGGTGTATTGGGTAACTTTGCCGATAAAGGTAATACAGTGGTGATAATTGAGCATCATCCTGACATAATAAAAGTGGCCGACCATATTATTGATTTGGGCCCTGAGGGTGGTATTGATGGCGGTCACATCATAGCTGACGGAACTCCAGAAGAAGTCGCTGCTGTTACCAAAAGCTATACTGGCCAATTATTGAGAAGGTTGTTGGCATCTTGAACGTTAAGCAGGGACTACAATATGTTGACAAAATAAAAGCACATGCGTACGATTTAGGGTTTTGTTTGTGTGGGGTTACAACACCAGAGCCCCCTGCACATCTTGATGAATATCATAAATGGTTGGCAGATGGACTTCATGCTGATATGGAGTATATGGGTAATGAGCGTGCCCGTCATAGTCGCGCAAACCCCAAAGAAATATTTCCGGAGTGCAAATCTATTTTAGTAGTAGCCACTAACTATTATCAAGGGGAGTTTTTAAGTCCGGGTGCTGCTACCACTTATGGCAAGGTAGCCAGATATGCTTGGGGGAAGGACTATCATACGGTAATGAAACATCGTTTGCAACAACTGATGGTTTTTGTGGAATCCGTGGCTGGTAAACCCGTGAAACACCGGTTGTATGTCGACACGGGACCATTGCTAGAACGTGAATTGGCACAAAGAGCTGGATTGGGATGGATAGGCAAGAATACAATGCTTATAAATCATGATGTTGGTTCATGGACATTATTGGCAGAAGCTATGTTGGATATTTGGTTGCCCCCTGATGACCCTTATATTGATGATAGATGTGGTAGCTGCACATTTTGTATTGACGAATGTCCAACCGATGCTATCATGTCGGAACCTCGACGAATTGATAGTAATAAGTGTATTTCTTATTTAACCATTGAACATAGAGGCGCCATTCCTGTTCACAAGAGAGTCGATCTGGATGACTGGGTTTTTGGTTGTGATATATGTCAAGATGTGTGTCCTTGGAACAACAGGTTCGCAAAAGTCGAACATGACGTTGATTTTTCTCCCAGCGGTCCTTTACCTCACTTGAGTCCACACAACTTACTAAACATGGACCAAGCCGAGTTTAGTAAGAAATTTAGCGGAAGCCCAGTTAAACGAACCAAGCGAAGCGGATTGCTGCGAAATGCTAGTGTGGTGCTTGGTAACCGTGTTGACAACAAATCAATACATAGTCTAGCAACCTCGCTTACTGGTGACCCAGACCCGATAATTAGAGCGCACTCTGCATGGGCTCTTGGACAGATTGGTGATGCAAACGTTGTGAATTTGCTTAGTGATGCCCAGGAAAACGAGATTGATGCTGATGTGCTGATAGAGATACAATCTGCTTTAGACGAATTGTCTAATCAGAAGGAGTAGAAGTAGAAGAAGGTTCGGGAGTTGGTGTCACGGAAGGTTGTCGAGTTGGAGTGGCTGGTGTTAATGCTATTATATCGACAGGTATGCGCACTATTTGGCCAACACTTAAAATATCGGGATTTTCTGCAAGCTCCTCGTTTTCTGCAAGTATTGCATCAAGAGTTGTGTTGAATTCGTCTGCAAGCAATTGCAAGATATCCCCTGGACGGATTGTGTGCTCAATTATCGAGCCAGGAGTGAACTCATCCGGTATTGGTGTAAGTGTAGGTGCTTGATAATCCGGAGGTGGCACTAGTATCTCTTGACCAACTTGCAGGAACGAAGATAGGTCTACACCTTGAGCTGTGTTGAATGAAATTAAATCCTGTATATCGATTTCATATTCTTCAGCTACAAAATATAGTGTGTCTCCCTCCTTGATAACATAACTAATAGCACCGCTTCGGGTAGAGGTAGGAGTAATAGTGCTGGTTTCTGTTGGATCAAAAAGTGTTGAGGTTGGCTGTACAGGCGTGTTTGTAAAGACAGAGGTCATTGTAGGCGTAGCAAACAGACTTAGTGCAACTAAACTATCCTGGCCCATTTGTTGCCAAGCGTACACTGCTCCTCCTAGCAATCCAATTATTAGCACTACAGACAATCCTATACGCCATCTTCTGGTCGTTGAACTATCGTTAAGTGACAGACCAGCCTTGCCCTTCATTTTATGTTTCTTGTGCCTCCTAGTCTAACAATAATCCTGAATATATTGTACCCTAAATTGTTGCCAATTATGCTATATACTTGGGGTACCCATTCAGATACATAATTCTATGAATCTTACTAATATACAAAATCAGTTTAGCGATCATGCTGAGAAATATGTACAAAGCTCCTGTTTTGCAACAGGAGAAAGTTTGGACAAAATGATTGAACTGTTGCAGGAACCCGAAATTAACCGAGCACTTGACGTTGCTACAGGTGGGGGACACACAGCAATGAGACTTTGCTCTATTTCAGATTGTGTTGTAGCGGGCGATGTTACTGTGTCTATGTTAAAAGCCGCACGTGAATTTATGACAGATAATAATGCAAATAATGTTAGTTGTTGTCAGCATGATGCTCATATGCTCCCGTTCCCAAAACAAACTTTTGATTTGGTCACCTGTCGCATTGCTCCTCATCACTTTACCGATGTTTTAGGTTTTTTGGAGGAGGTGGTGCGTGTTAGTAGGCTGGGCGCAGCGGTTGGAATAATAGATAGCTGTACTCCTATACAACTATCAGCTGCGAGGTACATCAATGCGTTTGAGAGATTGCGCGACACGAGTCACAATCATTCATATTCTTGTTCGGAATGGAAGGGTTTATTTTATGAAGCCGGATTGAAAGTTGAATACATGCAGCAATTCAGAAAAACACTAAATTTTCAGGCATATTGTGATAGAAAATCAATTTCGGGTCTGAGGAGGACACAACTCAAGGTAATGCTTTTTCAGGCTCCAGAAGCAGCCCTTAAATATTTAAACCCAAGAAATATCAATGGTGAGTTAGTGTTTGATTTGCAAGAAATGTGTGTTGTGGGACGACCTATTGTTGGTTAGACAGGACAGTACATTCTTGTGGAAAGTGTTGTATAAATAGAGCAACTATGAAATATCACATACACACATTAGGATGTCAGATGAACGCTGCCGATAGTTTAAGGCTGGCTTCTGGATTGGAAAAACTTGGTGCTACTAAGACAGAATATATCGCGGAAGCTGACATAGCCGTTCTTAATACTTGCGTGGTGAGGCAAAGCGCTGAGGATAGGGCATACGGCTGGTTGCATCGTGTAGGTGCACTAAAAAGAGATACAAGACCTGACCTTACAGTGGGTTTAATGGGTTGCTTGGTTGGTGTAAAGGGAAACAAAAAAATAGCAAACACATTTCCCGATATAGACGTGTTTTTACCCCCGTCAGATCCTGCGCCATTGCTAAATCTTGTCGAGCAGCAGCAGTTTATACAAAAGTCCGAGACAGATGTTGTCAGCAGGCGCCATGCCCTACAGGACGGGGAACTCATTTTACCAGCCGCCGATTGTGGCACTACCTTTATTAGTTATGTGCCAGTTGTCTATGGATGTTCCCATGCTTGTACATTTTGTATTATTCCTTTTCGTCGAGGAATCGAAAGATCAAGACCCGTTGATCAAATTGTCGCTGAGTGTAGATCTTTAGCAGAGCAAGGCGTAAAGGAGATTACTTTGTTAGGTCAGATAGTTGATCGATATGGGTATGACTTACCGGATCGCTCCAACCTAGCTATGTTACTCGAGAGAGTACATGAAACTCCGGGTTTGGAACGCATACGTTTTTTGACTTCACACCCTAATTATCTTGATGATGAGCTACTTAGAATTGTTGCTGAAATGCCGAAAATATGTGACCATATTGAGGTACCAGTCCAATCTGGTAGCAACGAAGTGTTAGAAAACATGCGGCGTGGATATACAGTGGAACAATATAGTGATTTGATCGAGCGTATACGCATGTTCATGCCCAAAGGCTCTATTTCGTGCGATGTGATTGTAGGTTTTCCCGGCGAGTCCGAATCGCAGTTTCAAGCCACTTGTGACTTATTATCGAAACACCAATTTGATAAGGTACATATAGCTAAATACTCACCTCGTCCCGGCACTGTCTCTGCCAGACGCATGGAAGACGACGTACCTGCTAAGGAAAAAGAGCGCCGTCGCAAAACACTGGATGAAATACAGGCTTCAGTTCTTTCTGATATCAACCGTCAATTGCTAGGAAAAAAAGTAGAGGTATTGGTGGAAGGGTATCAGCGGGACAGGTGGCGTGGCCGTACTCGGACCAATAAACTCGTGTTTTTTGAGGATGATCGTGTGTGGGCGGGCAATCTTGTTGATGTTGAAATTAACTGGGCTGGACCATGGTTTATGGTAGGCAATTTGGTTCGCACTGACTAAGAACACGCAGCATTTTGGTTTTTGTGTGCGCTATGGAAGTGAACCACTAACAATCAGCGGTTTTATCAACACCTATTTATCAGCAGAGCTTGTCGCTGGCCGACTTGGGAATCGGTAAGTTATTCTACCTCTTGTAAGGTCATATGTGGACATCTCTACTTTAACTCTATCACCAAGTAGTATGCGTATATAGTAACGACGCATTTTACCAGATAGGTATGCAAGTACTTCGTGCCCATTTTCTAGAACAACACGAAACTGTGTACCAGGTAGGGCCTCAGTGATTGTGCCTTCGACTTCTATTTTTTCTTCTTTCTTTGACATGTAAGTTCTGTTTAGTTAGACTATACCAATTAGTATGGTCGTGGTCTACGTTGGCGCAACCGCCTAATAGCTTTCTTTTTTTCAATACGCCGCATTTCACTTTTAGAAACAAACCAGCGTTTTTGTCTAACAGCAGCAAGGTTGCCGCTTCTCATTACTTTCTTGCGAAAACGACGAAGAAATTCTTCAGGAGATTCATTCGGTTTGATTGTTACTTTCGTCATGATCATCACCTCCTTTTGCTGAACCATCTAGA